>JBPXJX010000616.1:0-2533 GCA_051715525.1 Bacteroidales bacterium | reverse complement strand
AATAAGGTTTTCGAGCTATTCCATTCAAACCTCTATCCGAAAGGGTGTTTACTACTTGGGATGCACGAAACCATTCTTGGCCCTTGGGCCAATAAATTTGAAAAAATTGGACAAGCTTACGTTAAAAAATAGTTTAGTAGTACTAAAAATGAATTGAGATGAAGTACATTAAAAACCTGAACCTGAATAAACAAATCCTACTATATACAATTCCAATAGTAGTGATATTGTATGCAGTCTCAGGTTTTTCAGTTTACACCCTTTCCAAAAAAAGGGTAATGCTCTCAGCTCAACGAGAGATGAAGGTCTATATAAACAGCTTATCATCATCCATACAGCTAATTGAGGCACAAACGGGTTTAGGCTTCAGCAATACCGATTACCAGCTTTTAAAACCTCTCTTCAATCAGAACTCTTTTTATAAAACCGATTTCCCATTTGTATTCGATAAAACTGGTCAGATTATAATTCATGCTTATAAGGAAGGGCAGCGAATTCCAAGCAATTCTCTTCAACAAATAAAAACATCTTTTAGCAAACAAGGGTTTATTAGCTATATCGATTATAAAGATGGAAGCAAGCAGAATATGCTTCTATACTATAAATACATCGAAACCTATGATGCTTACCTTGGAATGGCAGTTAATAAAGCGGAGATTCTCGAAAGCCTTTCGTACAATAAGATCGTGCTAATTTTCATGGTGATTTTTGCTTCATTTATCTTTTTTATAACAATTACCCTTATTCTTAAGCCAGTAATAGGTCTTCTAAACAAGATTACTGTATCTGTTACAAGCCTTTCAAAAGGAGAAACTCCAGAAAAAATCGGCTTCGATCAAAAAAACGAGCTTGGACTTATTGTTGATTCATTAAACTCATTAATTGACAATCTAAAAAGTAAAGCCGATTTTGCCAACGAAATTGGAAAAAACAACCTCGATGCCGAGCTTAGTGCTGTTAGCGAAAATGACGTTCTTGGTACCTCATTAATTAACATGAGGCAAAGCTTAAAACATGCTAGCCTCGACGAGGCTAAGCGAAAAACTGAAGATGAATTACGCAATTGGGCTACAGCGGGACTTGCAAAATTTGGCGATATTCTCCGTCAAAACAATAATAATCTTAATAAACTAGCTGATAATGTAATTCAGAACTTGGTTAACTACCTCGATTCAAATCAGGGTGGTTTATTCATTTATAACGATGACGATCCTGAATTTAAGCATCTCGAGCTGCTATCAGCTTTTGCATATAATCGTAAAAAGCATTTTGAAAAGCGTATTGCCCTTGGTGAAGGACTTGTAGGTACCTGTGCTGTTGAGAAGGAGACCATTCACCTTAAAGAAATTCCAGCTGATTATATAAGAATAACTTCCGGCTTAGGTGAAGCGGTTCCCACTTCGCTTCTTATCGTTCCTCTTAAACTCGAAGATGCTATTTTTGGGGCTATTGAATTAGCATCGTTTAGAGATTTTAAAGATTACGAGATCGACTTTGTTGAGAAAATTGGTGTAAGCATTTCATCAACTCTTTCATCGGTAAAAAATAGCATTCGAACAAATCAACTTCTCGAACAATCGCAACAACAGCGCGAAGAGATGTCAGCCCAAGAAGAAGAGATGCGCCAAAACATGGAAGAGATGCAAGCTACACAAGAGGAGATGGCTCGTAAATCACTTGAGATGGAAGGCGTATCGGCAGCCATTAACGAAGCGCTAATTTATTTTGAATTAACTGAAGATGGTAGTATTAGCAATGCAAATAATAATCTTATTGCATTGTTAAACAGTACACGAACCGATCTTGAGGGCGAAAGCTTGTCTGAATTCCTGCATCCCGATGAAAAAGGAATGTTTAAAGGAATTCTGTCGGATGTACTTTCTGGTGGAACTCACAAATCAACATTACATTGGGTTGATAAAAACGGGAATGAATTCTACATACTATCAAGTATTAGCCCTGCATTCGATGAGTTTGGTATGATTTTCAAAATCTACTACCTCGGTCAAGATATTACAGAATCGAAGCTGCTCGAAATTCGCGCTCATAAGCAAGCTGAAGAGCTTGAGCAGAGCATGTTAGAAATTCAAGTTGAGCAAGAACTAAATTTACAACGCGAGGACGAAATGAAGGCTCTACTTCAAGCTCTCGATCATACATGCCTAGTAACAGAGCTAGATCCTTCGGGTGCAATAACTTACATTAACAATAAAAACACAGAGGTACTTGGTGGTAAAAAAGAGGAAATTGAAGGACAACTAATCTCTGATATCGATTTTATTGCTAAGAATAGCCCTAAAGAATTTAAAAAATTCTGGGATAACCTATCGCAGGGGAAAAAACAAAACCGTGAGTTTGCATTAAATATTGAAGGTAAAGAGGTAACAATATCTGAAGTTTACACACCAATTGTTAACGATCATGGTCAGGTTACAAAGATCATAAACATTGGTTTTGATATTTCTGAAATTAAGAGAAAAGAGAAAGAGATGAGCAAACTTATTGCTGAACTTGAAGCGCTTAGAAAGAAAAA
>JBPXJX010000615.1:0-1963 GCA_051715525.1 Bacteroidales bacterium | reverse complement strand
GGCTTATAAGAAGAATTGTAAGAGATTTTAAATATCGAGGGTATAGCGCATTGGATACAATTCGGCGTTGGGAAAGCGTTCGTCGCGGTGAGGATAAAAACATTTTCCCTTATCAAGAGCAGGCTGATGTGATGTTTAACTCTTCATTACCTTATGAGCTAAGCGTGCTAAAAAGTTATGTTGAACCAATCCTTTTTGAACTACCATCAACCGAACCTGAGCATGCTGAGTCTGTTCGATTGCTTAAATTCTTAAGCTATTTTACACCTGTTTCAAATGACGAAATTCCACCAACATCAATCTTGCGCGAATTCCTAGGCGGGAGTACATTTTCATACAAGTAGTATAACTTAATAGTATTGTTGATAAATTGATTATATTGCTGCAATGTGCAGATATATAGTCATATACACTGGTGATATCTGTTTGAGTTTTTTTTATATTTTTTCGATATCAATTATTTAGCAAGCTATATAGGTGTTTTATCCTAATATTTTACTATAATTGTACTTGATTAACCTAGGTTCAAATAAACCCAAGCGAAAAAACCATAATGATTAGGTCTATCATCTTATTGCTGAATATGGTTGGAGTGCTTTCCATTAACTCAATGTTAAGCGAAGATGTAGCCGTTAATTTGGGAGTTCCTTCGTCAGTTAATGCTGGCTCTGAGTTTGATGTTGAGGTTACTCTCCAGAAAGGAAATATCGAAAGTTTTGCCCGTTTTCAACAGGATCTTCCTAATGGGCTCACAGCACAGGCCGTTGATGCCGCAAGTGCAAACTTCTCATTCGAAAATCAAAAGATTAAGATAATCTGGTTAAAACTGCCTTCAGAACGGGAGATTAAAGTGTTATACCGCCTAAAGGTTGATGAAAGGCTAAAAGGTGAGTTTGATTTAAAGGGCGTGTTTTCTTATATAGAAGATAATCAACGAAAATCTGTACTAGTTGCATCCTCTGCAATAGTGATTAAGCCGTCATCAAGAATAGATCCTAACCTTATTGTTGATATTAAGGACTTCCAACAAATGGTTCCTATTCAACCTCCAATTTCAATGGTTGCTAAGAATGTAAAATGTATTCGTCAGGTGCCTACACAAGTTGGTGGTGATAACGAGTATATTGTAAATATTCTAGTAAACAAAGGTAGTACAGAGAAGTTTGCTAAGATAGAGGAAGATGTTCCACAAGGCTTTAAAGCTGAAGCAATTCAGACTAAAGATGCAATCTTTACATTTAAAGACCAGAAAGTAAAATTCCTTTGGATGAATTTACCTCCTGAGCAGCGATTTGTTGTTTCTTACAAATTAATTCCAGTAAATAAAGCAGAAACAAAGCAAATTACGCTAAAAGGTACTTTCTCCTTTATAATTAACGAATCAACGCAAGTTATCGATATAACCCAAAAGGAGATCGATTTAAGCAATCTAGATCCTAAAAACTTAGAGGGAATAATTGCTTCCTTACCAGAACAAACCGTTTCTTCACAGGGTCAAGATGTACCAACAAGCAATTCATATACAGAGCCTGGAGTTGATGGTGGTAAAGAGGTGGCTATTAAGTATCAAAAGATAGAGGATAAGAAATCGTTTGCTAGCACCAGAAAAATCGACATGAAACCGTATATGCTTGAACCAGAAAAAGGTGTATACTTTAGAGTTCAAATTGCAGCGGGTCATAGACCAATCGATATCAAAAATTATTTTAAAAAGTACAAACTTCCAAAGGAGATTAGAACCGAGGAGCACGAAGGGTGGTTTAAGTACTCAGTGGGCTCATTTTTGAACTATAAAGAGGCAAGAGATTATCGGGTTAATCTTTGGAAAACAACAACTATTAGCGATGCTTTTGTTGCAGCATATAACAACGGAACTAGAATTACAGTTCAAGAGGCCTTAATGATTACGAACCAGAAATGGAGTAAATAGCTTTTAAGATCGAATGGCATTTAGTAAAAAGAA
>JBPXJX010000614.1:0-2484 GCA_051715525.1 Bacteroidales bacterium | reverse complement strand
GTTTTCTTTTACTCCAGAATATGTATCTGAATTGATGGGATTTGTTAGTAATGAACTTGAAAAGTTATATTAAAAACAATTTAATAAAGCGTTGATGAATAGGTATATAGGAATTTTGTTGCTTTTTATTTTAATCTTTATTCATAGTACTAAAGCTCAAGATACCAAGGTTGATAGCCTCGAGAATGTATTGAAAATCCATAAATTGGACGATACCCTTAAAGTCAACCTACTCAATGAAATAGCCTCACTAGTATATAAAAAGGATGCTGATAAAGCGAAGCTTTATACAACTCAAGCTGGAGAGCTATCTGAAAAGATTAATTTTTTGAAAGGAAAGTCAGAAAGTTTTTGGGTAGTTGGTTTAACATTATCATTCTACAAGTCAGATAAATTAGCTCTTGAAAGTTTCCTTAAAGCACTAAAGATTGCCGAAGAGATAAATTTCAAACCTGGAATGGTTAAGAATCTTATCAATTCAGGATTAAGATACGCTAATACTGGTAATATCACCGCAGCAATTGAATGTTATGATAAAGCTCAGAAAATTGCCGAAGAGCTGAAAGATAAATTGAATATTGCGAGGTGTATGGTGAACCGGTGTATAATATATACAGGCCAGGGAAAATATGAGATTGCGCTTGAAGACTATCAAAAGTTGTTAATTCTTTCTGAAGAGATTAATGATTTGCGCTTACGTTCAATCGTTCTAAATAATATGGGATCTATTCAAGAATATCAAGGGAATTATTCTAAAGCGCTAGAATATCATATTAAATCATTAAAAATTAGGGAAGAGACTAAAGATAAAGTTGGTATTGTTTATGGATTAGGAAACGTGGGTAATGTTCTTGCAACACAAGCCAATTATACAGAAGCACTGGAATATCATAATAAGGCGCTGAAAATTGCAGAAGAGATGAATGATAAACGTATGATTTCTCTCTGTTATGATAATATGGGTGATGTTTACATGAAAACGAAAAATGTTAAAGCGCTGGATTACCTACAAAAGGCGTTAGCAATTGGGGAAGAATTGAGTTATACCACTTCAATGTTAGATGTATCAAGGAAAATTGGAGAATTTTATCGCTTGCAGGGTAATTTTACCAAATCGTTGATTTACTATCGGAAAGCATTGGTATTGGCTGAAGAGATGAAACGAAAACGTGCCATATGCGAAATCTGGTACAAAATGGGTTCCATACATTTTAGCAAAAAAGAGTATGCAAAAGCACTAGATTTTAGCCTTAAAAGTTTGGATATTGCAAACGAAATGAAACTATTAACATTCCAACGAGATATCCATCATCAGCTCTCAGATATCTATTCAGAAACCAGCGACTTTACAAAGGCTTACAGAAATCACAAGCTATTCAAGGAATTAAATGACAGTATTAATAAGGAAGAAAATATCAAGAAGATTATTGAACTCGAGTACACCTACAAATTCGAAAAGGAGAAACAAGCCATTGAGTTAGAACAGCAGAAGAAGGATGCCATTCAAACAGCAGAAAAAAAGCAACAAAGAATTGTAATTACCTTGTTAATTATTAGCTTTATCTTAATGTCATTTTTGGCAACTTTCATTTACGGCTCCTACCGATCCAAGCACAAAACCAACATCATTCTTACCAAGCAAAAACGTGAAATTGAAGAGCTAAATGAGGAGTATCAGGCTTTAAATGAAGAGCTAATACAATCAAATGAACAGTTGTATTATACAAAAAAAATGGTTGAGGAGAGCGAAGAGAAATTAAGATTGTTGATAAAAAACTCCAATGATATTTTTGTTCAAGTTAACGAGAAAGGAGAACAGTTTTTTATAAGCGATGTTGCCGAAAACCTCACCGGATACAGCATTGATGAGTTAATGGGTTCTGTTAAAGATGTTATTTATCCTGACGATATTGAAATTGTTCAACAACATTGGAATAGAGTTTTATCAGATAAAAGTACACCTAATACAGTTCAATACAGGCACAAGCATAAGGAAAATGGTTACGTATGGTTTGAAGCAGTTGCGCAGAATTTCCTTGATAATCCTTCAATAAACTCTATAGTTGCAAATATCCGAGATATTAGTGAGCGTAAAAAAATTGAGCGAGCGCTTAAGGAGAGTGAAGAAGAAAAAGCAAGGTTAATGGCATTGGAAATAGAAAGAATAAATACTGAGTTAGAAACAAACCAAAAGTCGATAACTGCTGCAACTTTAAAATTAATTCAAAATGCTGAACGTGATGCTCAAACCATTGAACAATTGATTGAGGTTGAAAAGAATACTAATGTTGAAGGGAAAAGCATTATTAATACCCTTATTTCCGATTATAAACGATTATCCTACAACTCTAATTGGGATGAGTTTGAAATACTTTTTGAAAAAGTTCATAGCTCATTTTATGAAAGACTAAACTCCCAATATCCTACTCTTACTGCAAACGAACGAAAAATTTGCGCTTTCTTAAAGCTTAATATGAGTAATAA
>JBPXJX010000613.1:0-4329 GCA_051715525.1 Bacteroidales bacterium | reverse complement strand
CACTTTCCTTTGTTAAAAAATACCAATGCTTGGAATAGGAATATATTTTAGCCCTGAACCCTCGTCCAGTCCTCTATAATATCTCCAGGAAAGCTCATTGCTAATACCTGGTATAAACCCAAAATCACCTTTATTGGGGTTTCGTTTAAGTGTAAGTAAATGTTGAAGTGATAGGTAAAAGGAGTATCTTTTCTCCCAAAACTGATAAAATGCATTATCTCTGTATATCAAAACCCTATTAGGAAAAGGTTTATAACGATACCCAATGTTTACAAGTAAATTTGATACCGACTCTTGAATTCCTCCACCAAAATCGAGCATAAAATCATTATTACTTACTGAAAACCCTGAGTAAAAGTTCACTCTATTGATGTTGGGCTTAAGTTTAGTTTTTAATCCCATTTGCTCTAGGTAGTTAGCAATTTCAAAACTACTATTCTCCTTTGCAAACTGATAATAACCCCTGTTTTTAGGAGATGATTTAGTACTTGCACCCAAGGAAATAAGCTTTTTAAATGCATTGGTAGCGTTATTCTCAATAGAAACGGTAAGCGCATCAATTCCATTGAGGTTAAGCGCATCAATATTAGCACCCGCTGAAGCTAGTTTTTGAATTAACAATGTGTCATTAAATTGTGCTGCAACTATTATTGGAGTATTTCCTTTATTATCAGTAGCATTTACATCTGCATTTGATTCTATTAAGATATCAGTTACTGTTAAAGCACCTGAGTAAATTGCTGCAAATAATGGGGTATTTCCATATCTATCCTTTTCGTTTACTCTTGCACCATTTGTAATTAGTAGCTCAGTTAGATAGGGATATCCAAAGCCTGCAGCATAATGTAAAGGGGTTAAATTTTGATTGTTCTTTTCGTTTACATTAGCATTATGTTTTATAAGCAGTTCTGCAATACTATCATTATTGTTTCTAACAGCAGCAAAAATTGCAGAATTTCCATCCCAGGGCTTACTATTTACATCTGCCCCATATTCAATAAGCAACTTAGCTATGCTATAGTATCCATTATCAGCGGCATACATTAAAGCTGTTACACCATCTTCATTTGCATATTTGGGATTTGCATCGAATTCTAGTAGGTTTTTGACCATACTATAATTGCCTGAGTCTGAGTAAGCAATTAGGTTATTATTAATCGTACTTGCAAGAGTTTGAATGGAAAAAAAATTAACATTTACTGTATCTCTTCTTGTTAATGGACTAATTTCTTGACAATATGACGCTTGATATACTTTAATTAACAAAAGTAAGGTTAATAGTAATTTAGGTACTTTTGAATTCATTTTTTTTGAATAAACCTTTTTGAATTTAACAAATCAAATGCCATTATAGGTTCAAAAGTAATTAAATATTCAAATAATTGTAAAACCAATGATTATGAAGAGACTATTGTTTGTTGCAATCTGCTTATTTGCTTTACTATCAAGTGTTAATGTATGGTCACAGGAAAGCAAAAGCGAAGGTTATGTTTTTACCCCCGTTAAAGAAATTAAACATACATCTGTAAAGAATCAAAGTAGTACTAGTACTTGCTGGATTTTTTCAAGTCTAAGTTTTCTAGAGGCAGAGCTTATCAGAATTGGCAAATCCGAAATGGATTTGTCGGAAATGTACATCTCTAAAAATGTATATTTAGATAAAGCGGATAAGTATGTAAGAATGCAAAACACTATTAACTATGGTCCAGGTGGTTCTTTCTGGGATGTTATTGATGGTATTAAAAAGTATGGAATAGTTACCGAAGAAGCATACAAAGGTCTTAACTATGGTGAGGATCGCCATATTCATGGCGAGATCGATGAGGCTACTAAAGCTTATCTTGATGCCATTATTAAGAATCCAAACAAAAAGCTTTCAACCGCATGGAAACGTGGGCTGGAAGGTATTTTTAATGCTTACCTTGGTGAGAATCCGAAATCTTTTACATATAACGGCAAGGAGTATACTCCAAAATCTTTTGCTGAAATGCTTGGTTTAAACCTTGATGATTATGTGTTTATTACTTCATTCTCGCACCACCCATTCTATCAAAAGTTTATAGTTGAAGTTCCTGATAACTGGGCACAACGTGAAGTATACAATCTACCAATTGATGAGTTTGGACAAATATTCGATAATGCTATCGATAATGGCTACACCGTTGCGTGGGCCAGCGATGTGAGTGATAAAGGTTTTTCATATAAGAATGGTGTTGCGGTTGTTCCTGATGCCAACATGAATGATATGTCAGAAACGGATAAAGCTAAATGGACTTCACTCTCAACCAGAGATAAAGAAGCTCAACTTTACACCTTCGATAAACCTTGCTTTGAGAAAACTATCACTCAGGAGCTTAGACAGCAAGCATTTGATAACTTTCAAACCACTGATGATCATGGAATGTTATTAGTTGGAACTGCAAAAGATCAAAACGGAAAGGTTTACTTTAAGGTAAAAAATAGCTGGGGTGTAGATGGAAAGTATAGTGGCTATTTTTATGCATCAAAAGCATTTGTGCTTTATAAAACTACCTCAATTATGGTTAATAAAAACTCTATTCCAAAAGCAATTGCAACAAAATTGGGAATTAAGTAAATACTAAATTCATAACATGGAAAGGGCTTCATAGTTGAAGTCCTTCCTTTTTTTAATGGTTTTTGTTTTTAAATCATACCATCAACGCCATTTTTTTATAACTTTACATTTTGAATTTTATTATAAGTCGTAAAATCATTTGCTATGTCAACAATGAATGGGCTTTATATCAAAGGGACATCAAAAACACCTGAGGTAGATTTTACCAGCGGCGTTATTCAGCTATCGGGGCGTTCAATTCCCGAGGATGCAGTATCTTTCTATCAACCATTGATTCGTTGGGTAAACGTTTATGTTGAGCATCCCGAAAAATTTACGAAGGTTAATTTTAGGATTGAGTACATCAATAGCGGGTCCAATCGGTTTATATATGCAATTTTTAAACTTCTCGACGATTGTTTTATGCGTGGAAACGATATTGCTGTTACCTGGTACTACGAGGAGGATGATGATACCATTAAGGGACTTGGAAAAGAGTTTCAATCGTTACTTAAAGTTCCCATTAAACTAGTAGAGGTTGTTTAGCTAATCCGAATCCTATGCATCGTTGTCTTATTTGTGGTTATATTTATAACGAAGCCGAGGGAGACCCTGTGCAGGATATTCCTCCGCATACGCCTTTTGAGGAGCTCCCCGATAATTGGCTTTGTCCAATTTGTAGCGTAACAAAAGATCAGTTCGAAAAGATATCATAAAAAAAAGCCGCTTTAAGCGGCTTTTTAGCTATTTAGTTTTTGGGATATTTACAAGTACATCAAGTAATAGATCCCAATATTTTTGGGTAGTTTTTATATCCAACCTTTCATCGGGAGAGTGTGCTCCCCTAATTGTTGGGCCAAACGAAAACATATCGAGATAAGGGTATTTCTCAAGGAATAATCCACACTCTAACCCTGCATGGATAGCCCTTACAACAGGTTCAACACCAAAAAGCTTTTTGTATGATGCTTTGGTTATGTTTAGTATTTCTGAGTTGGTATTTGGTGCCCAACCTGGGTATCCTTCAGAGTGCTGAACGTTTGCATTTGCCAGTCTGAAAACACTTTCAACCATATTCGAGATATCGTGCTTTAACGATTCAACAGAGCTACGCTGGCTAGTGGTTACCAATATTTGGTTGTCCTGAATAAATTTAACCGATGCAAGATTAGTTGATGTTTCAACCAATCCTTTTAGCTGGCGGCTCATTGATATAACACCATGAGGACAAGCGTAAAGCGAATTTAGCAAATCGTAATGTGTTGGCTCGTCGATTACAAAATCGGGTGCATTGTGGGGTTCAAGGGTAATAACAATATTTGGTTCAACATCCTTAATCTCGTTATAAACCTCCGATTTAAATACCTCAAAATCTTTAATAAGTAGTTCTTTATCCTCAGTATGGATTGTAAATATTGAATGAGCTTCGCGAGGAATAGCGTTGCGAAGATTGCCTCCATCGAAAGATGAAAGTCTTAAATCGTATTTATTGGTACTCTTCCATAAGAAACGAGCTAGGACTTTGATAGAGTTTCCGAATCCTTTATGTATATCATCGCCCGAGTGACCACCGGTTAAGCCCTTTACAGCAATTTTATAAGCAACAAAATCGGTCGGAATTTTCTCTTGATCGTAAGCAAAAGTTGCCACAGAATCAACTCCACCTGCACATCCAATAAAAAGTTCACCTTCATCTTCCGAATCAAGATTTAAAAGAATTTTTGAATCGAAAAATCCGGGTTTCATTTCAAAAA
>JBPXJX010000612.1:0-1615 GCA_051715525.1 Bacteroidales bacterium | reverse complement strand
TAATACAAAGTAATCAGGAAGATAGAGTTAAAGAAATAGATTTTTTAATTTATCGACACTAGGGCTTATCTATTCAAAAATGTTTTCATCCTAACTATTCATAAATATTTTTGCTTACTAGTAATACACTATTGAATTTATATTGTAAACCATAATTAAACTTTGGATTTTTAGAATAACTTTTCAAATAACGCAATCTTTTTAGGGTTTATTACGTCATTAAAAAAGAAGCAAGTTTTTGTTAGCATCTTTAACGTTAACCCTAAAAAAATATTATTATGATACACCTATCGGCAGTTATTATTACATACAATGAGGAGGATTGCATTGAGCGATGTATACTATCGTTAAAACCCGTAGTCGATGAGATTGTTGTTCTAGATTCCTTTTCGACAGACAGAACAAAGGAAATTTGTATAAGCCATAGTGTTAAGTTTATACAACAACCTTTTAGAGGTTATAGAGATCAAAAGAACGATGCCTTACGTTATGCAAAGTATGATTATGTAATTTCATTAGATGCTGATGAAGCATTATCAATTGAACTTCAGCAATCGGTCCAAGAGTTGAAAAAGAATTGGCAGTTTGATGCTTATTACTGTAACAGATATAATAATTTTTATGGGCAGTGGATTAATCATTCAAATTGCTACCCCGATAAAAAGATTCGTATTTTTGACCGAAGGAAAGGGTGTTGGGGAGGATATAATCTACATGAAACAGTTCAAATGTATGAAAAGGCCACTATTTCATCAGTTAAAGGTGATCTTTTACATTGGATTTATGATTCGTATGAAGAGCATATAGAGAAATCAAATAAGTTTTCAACAATTGGAGCTGCTGAGTATTATAAAGCCGGTCGAAAAGCAAATGTTTTCTCTCCTTTTTTTCATTCATTTTGGATGTTTTGTAAATCTTATATTTTTAAAAAAGGGTACAAAGATGGCTTTAATGGATTTGTTATTTGTACTATTTTTGCATACACTTGTTTCTTGAAATATATTAAACTTCGAAAACTTTGTATTGAAGCAAAAAGAGAAAATTATGCAGCTATAAACTACCAAATCGAGAGTAATCTATTGTATGAGAATGTGAATAGCTAGCCAAAAGTATTTAAGTTAAGGAAAGTTAATGATAATCGAAAAGAACAAAATATAAATTTTAATGTAAATGAATGCTCCAGTAACCCATACACCCCGTTGGCTTGTTTTTTTGCTTGATATCGTTATTTGCTTATTTTCTATTTGCTTAGCTTATTATGTTCGTTTTGAATTACAATTTAGTGACTTCGTAATAGAATCGATTAAGAGGGTTCTCCCTTTATTGATTTTTGTAAGATCTATTAGCTTTTTTGTTTTTAAAACTTACGCAGGTATTATTAGATATACAAGCGCAAAGGATTCGGAAAGGCTATTTATAGTCGTTACTGTTGGAAGTGTTTTTCTATCAATTCTTAATTTCATTAATTACTATTTCTATAGCATTTTTATTATTCCAAACTCAATTCTGATAATTGATTACTTTATTACATTAATAACATTAATCGGTTCAAGAATTGCTGTAAAAGCTTTATACAATAATATTTTCAATGCAAGTCGAGAAAAAGAAGATATTA
>JBPXJX010000611.1:0-15753 GCA_051715525.1 Bacteroidales bacterium | reverse complement strand
TCTTTCTCTTCCCCTTCGTGATGAGTTGTTTGCTTCTCCTCCTCTTGGGTTGACGCAAACACTTTTTGAATGCTTCCAAAACTGAAAGCGGTCAAAATTAAAAGCCCTATAAAAAATTTACGTCTCACTTCTAAAAATTTCGGGTAAAGTTATTAAGTTTTGGAATGAGATGCTTCAATTTTTTCTTTTTTCTTAAAAAATTTCAGGATGCCCATAATTTCTTGAAAAAGAAAGATAAAATAGATACTCAAAAATGCTGAAAGAAAAGGAATCGCTTCATTCCGATTAAGAATTAAGTAAATCAATATGAATGCAAGGCTAAACAACAACTTTATGGTAGTTCCAAGCAAATACTGATTTGTAAACTTTGATATTGTTGAATCTTTCAGCTTTGATAACCGGTAAAAGATGAAGATATTTATTAGTCCAAAAAATATTGGTAAAAGCAAATAGGTTATCTTTAATAGTTCAGGATAGTAAGAATGGAAGATTACGAAACATAAAGTGCTAACGAATAGAGCAAGAATTATAGTTGAAAAAATTAGCTGTCGAATCTTCATTTTCTTTTTATCTAAAAAAGTTTTACTCTATACCCTTCTCCTCTTCGGTAGACATATTGCAATAACCGGTAAAGCGTGCGCCTGGTTCAATGGCAAGTTTACTTGTTGAAATATCGCCTAATATTTTTGATGTAGATTTCAGCGCAAGAAGTTCTGTAACTGTTATTTTTCCTTCAAGTACGCCTGATATATCAGAGTTCTTACAGGTTATTTCTCCTTTTATTTTTCCTGTTTCTCCTATAACAACTTTACCTCTTGCGTTTAGGTTTCCTACAAGTATGCCATCAATTCGTAAATCGCCGCTGCAAATAATATCTCCTGTTATCTCGGTTCCTTGTCCAATAAGGTTTATATTATTGGACGTTAACTCGTTCTCGTTGTATTTTGCCATAATAGTTTAATTTTTTTGTTAGAAAATCTCCGTTGGTGGGAGCAAATATAAAAAAAGGATTGTTTATTCTACCTTTTTATCATCTAAAAACTCGCTTGAAACATCTTCGTCCTCCTCATCTTCGTTTTCCCAAGACCAAATAATTCTTTGAGGGCCACGCTTACGATATATAACTGCTGCAATAAATCCGCTTATTCCTCCCCAAAGATGGTACTCCCATGAAATGTTGGGATATATCGGAAAAACACCCCAAATCAAGCTACCATATAGGAATACAACTAAAAGAGAGATGGCGGCTAAACGGAAATCTTTTCTTATTAGGCCGCTTAAAAATAGAAATGCTGCAATTCCGTATATCAATCCGCTTGCCCCAATATGGTAACTATCTCGAGCACCTAACCAAACACAAATACCGCTTAAAATCCAAACCAAGCCAAAAACCTTATATGCTATACTTCGATAAAAGTAGATTATCCCTGTTCCAAGAACTAGAAGTGGGATGCTATTAGAAATTAAGTGATTAAAATCGGAATGTATAAATGGAGATAAAAAAATACCGCTTATTCCCTTGATATCACGAGGAAAATTTCCAAAATAAAAGAAATTAAGGTTCTCGGTAACTTCCGCAATTTTTACTAACCAAAGAATAAAAACGAAAAAAAGCGGAAGAATAATGCTATACTTGAATTTTTTGTAATCCTCATTCATTTATCAGTTCATGTTAAATGGTTTTGAAGATAATCGGATTTTATACCTTAATTCCCCAGACCAAAACATCGTCGAGCTGTTCGCTATCGCCCATCCATAGGTTGAATCGGTTATCAAACTCATCACGCTGAACATTTCCGGGCTGATCGGCTATATTAACTATAAAATCAACAAACCGAGAACGCATAAACTTTTTGTTGTTTTCTCCTCCAAACTGATCGATATATCCATCGGAAGTTAGGTATAACCAGGTGTTTGGCTTTAAAATAAAACGATGAACCTTAAAATCTTTATTAAAAATTCTATTTGATGCTCCTAGTGAAGCATAGTTAGGTTTTATTTCTGATACTTCGCCTTCCGATAGAATAAACAGAGGGATTAAGGCGCCAGAGTATTCTACTTGCCGTGTTTTGGTATTAACAATACAAAGTGCTATGTCCATGCTATCCTTCAAGATTAACTCCTCCTTGCCCTTTTTTAACTTTTCACGCAGTTCATTATTTAGGAATGCAAGTATTTTATCGGGTTCATCACAGGCTTGCTGAATAACAATTTGATTTAGCAAATCTATACCTATAATGCTCATGAAAGCTCCAGGGACACCATGGCCAGTACAATCAGCTAAAGCAACAAAAACTTTATCTCCCCTTATAGTGTACCAGTAAAAATCGCCACTTACAATATCTTTTGGTCTATAGTATGTAAAGGTATCTTGAAAAACAGATTTAAGGTTTTGTATATCGGGTAAAATTGAGTTTTGGATCTGTTCAGCATAGCGAATACTATCTGTTATTTTCCCTATATAATTCTCAATTATCTGGTAAGCTTCTTCGATGTTTCTATTCTTTACCTCGATGTTATGCTTTTGCTGTTCTATTTTATGGTTTTGCTGTTCTATCTCCTCTTTTTGAATGAACAAAAGCCTATTGGCTCTCCTCTTGGAAAGAAGGGCAAGGTAAACAACAACAATTAAAGCTAAACAGATAAATAGCCCAAAAGTTAAGGTATAGATAAAATATTTTTGCCTCTTATTCTCTTTATCTGCAATTTCTTGCTTTTGCTTTAGGATCTGGTTTTCTTTATCCTTTTTATCGGTTTCAAAAATTGTTTGAAGCATTGCTAATTGCTTTGACGACTTTTCGTTAAAAATACTATCCTTATAAATATTTGATATTTTGTAATATTCAATAGATTGCTTAAAGTTTTTATTGTTATAAAAAATAATTCCAAGTTGTTGGTATGCATCTTGAAGATGTGATTTACTCTTACACTCCTTAGCCGTTTTAATTCCTTGTTCAAGGCATTGAATTGCCTCATTATATCGATTAAGTTCCACAAGCGCTTTGGCTAGGTTTACATAGCTATCGGTTATAAACTTTTTATCCCCTAGTTTTTTGTCAATAACGGATGCTTCAGAAAAATATTTATGCGCTGTTTTTGGGAAACCTGATAGTAATAACGTTTTACCAATAGCGTTTAACCCAATAGCAATCCCTTTTTCGTTATTGATCTCTTTATTTAAATTGAGTGATTTAGTATAAAACTCCTTTGCTTTCTCATAATCGCCAGAAAATTCGTAAACCTCACCAATATTATTGTAGTTAATTGCCTGACCCAGCTTGTTCTTTTGCTTTTCAGATAAATCTAAGGCCTTAAAAAAATATTCAAGCGCCTGATCATAGGTTCCATTTAATGAGTAAATGTTTCCTAAACTGTTATATGATATTGAGATACTATATTGATCCTTAATTTCTTCCGCAATTTTTAATGCTTGAAGATGATACTCTGCTGCTTTTGCCCTATCATCAATTCTGCGATATACAACACCTATGTTGTTTAGTGATTTTGATTGTAGCGTCTTATTATCGGATTCAATTGCCAATTTGTATGCTTCGTTGTGCAAAACAAGAGCCTCAGTATACCTTGAAAGATTACGGTAAAAAGTTCCTAGTTCGTTTCTTGTAACAATTCTTTTGTCAATAGATGACTGTTTATCAGATAGTTCTTTTGCATTTATTAAGTAAACCTCGGCCTCATTTATATTTCGCTCTTTTGTTAAGTAGTAATCAGCTACTTTTGCATAGAGTTCTATCTTTGTTATAGTATCGGAAGTAAACTGTAAAGTAGTAAGAAGTGAATCTATTTTCTGTGCCCTAGCTTGAACTAGAAGAAAAAAGATTTGAATAATTATCGCTATCCTACTAATTAGTCTCATAATTCGTCAGGTTTCCGAATTGGTAAATTTATTAATATTTGATTAGAAAGTGCTTTCAAAATATATTTGTCAATCTATTTACCTGTTAAGTTTATTAATATGAAGCGTATTTTCTTTGCTACTTCTGTCGTTATCATTGTAATGGCTTTGCTTGTTATTGTGTTTGTTAAATTTTATGAAAAGCGATTGATCCAAACCTTTAAGTCGGAAATTATAGACAATACCGACCTTAATCTTGATTTCAGCGAAATACATTTTTCAATTATAAAAAACTTTCCTTACGGTTCGTTCATTCTCGATGATGCCCTTATCTTTTATTCAAAGCCTAGCCGAAATGATACTTTAATTAGCACTAAAAAACTTTGTTTTAAAATTAATGCCATAGACCTGTTTCGAAACGTTTATGATTTTCCTGAAATAATTATTTACGATGGTTTACTAAACATTGACATTGATAAAATTTCTCGTTTTTTGCCAGAAAGTGAAGGTAACCAGAATGAATCTGGATATATTGTAAAAACAAAAAGTATAAAGATTGTTCGTTGTAAAGTTACCTATACCCAAAAAAAGGACATTAAACTTTCGATGTTTATTGATAATTCGAAGTTTTCGGGTTCCTTTTTGTCCAAAGCAATTGCCTTAAATATCGAACTTAATATTTATCAACTTTCTGCTGATATATTTGGTTATGAGTACAAAACCAAAAATCTAATAACAATAAAATCAACACTTAACGAAAGGGATAAAAGTTACTTCTGTGAAAATGCAACAATAAACGTTGGATCCATGAACTTTAACTTATCCTTTCTTTACAACAAAAAATCGGAACTCCTTCAAATTACATCATCATCTGGGAAGTTAAATGCAAAAAAGTTTAACGATGAGTTCTTTCCTAGTCTCAAGAATAAACTTATCAAAGGCGATCTATTGCTTTCGATGATATACAGTAATAGCTTTAAGAAAGAGTTTTCTCAATCGTTAACTCTAAAATATTCGCTTGAAAATGCTAATGTATCGGGTATTAAAGAGTTAATCATAAATAAGCTGGAAGGAAATACATCCTTTTCAAATAATTTGAAAGCGAACAATTCTGAAATTAAATTCTTCGATATTAACTATAGGGGGATTGTATTTACAGGTAAATCAAGAATAAAAAATTTACCAAAACCAATTGTTCTCATTGATGGTGGTGTAAATGCTAATGGAGATATTATGTTTAGCAAAGACTTTTCAATATCAGGTAGTTTAGATGGTAGTATTAAAGTTCTAGCTAAAATAAAAAACATTAATACCTTTGAATTAAATGATATAAATATAAAACGATTTAATTCTCAGCTCAAATTATCGGATGTTTCAATAACCGGTTTAAATTACCTTAAAAATTTATCGGGGAATGTAAATATTAATGATAATTCATTTTTATATAAAGGCCGAGGTAAGGTATATAATGAAGACTTTGAAGGAACTTGTGTATTCAATAATTTTTTAACAGTTGCTTTTGGCGAATCTAGTTTTGCGCCCAGTTTAAATATCGAAATGGATAAGATTAACATCGATGATGTTTTTAGAACAGATGGGATAAGCGATAGTACAAATAGAAACTTTAATCTTTATGCAAAAATAGGAAATGTAAGCTTTAGGGATGCTAAATTTAGTGACTTTAGGTTTTCATTAAAAGCTAAAAAGGGCGATTACTATTGTGAGAATTTCTCGTTCAATGCTTTTTCTGGCTCCTTAGCTGGTAATTTCAAATTCACTGAAAACGATTCAAATACGCTAAACATTGTTGGACAAGGAGTAAATATTAATCGCCTTTTCAAAGAGTTCAAAAATTTTAAGCAGTCTTTTATAACTGATAAAAACCTATTCGGGTCTGTTTCTGGTAAGGTTACTATGAAGTACAAAACGAGTAAAATTGGTAAAATTGATATACAATCGATAAGAGCAAACTCAGATATTATAATCGAAAACGGAAAACTTATTGGCCTAAGTCAGCTCAAAAGAGTTTCAAAATTTCTTAACTTAAACGAAATGGATTCGATCCGATTTAAAACCCTTCAAAATAGGATTGAAATAAGCAATGGAATGATTAAAATACCATCGATGGTAATTTCGTCAAGCGCATTAAATTTCAGGATTGCAGGTGAACACAATTTTAAAAACGAGTTTACTTACTGGATGAAGGTTAACCTTAATGATGTTTTGGCCAAAAAATTTAAGTTGAATAGAAATAACGGAGCTGATATAGAATTTGATAGCCGTGATGGATTAAACCTTTATCTAAAATTGTTTGGTAATAGTGATAAATATCAAATTGTTTATGACCGGAAAAAGAATTTAGAAAAATTTAAAACCAACTTAAACCAAGAAGGTCAACTTTTAAAAACCATTATAAAAGAAGAGTTTAGTTTAACAAAAAACAAATCAAAAGACACCTCCTTGGGTTTAAAGCAAAATTTAATCGACTCTTCTAACAATAAAACAGGAAAAAAACCATTTAAAATTGAATGGGACGAGATTGATACCTCGAAAGTAAATAACCTATAAACTGTTTTCTGTGGAGACTAAATTCAATAAAATTAGATGGAATATTATTATTGCTTGTGTGGCAATTTTAATCTTTTATTCTCTAATATACACTAATGGTCTGGTGAAAGAACTTTCGCATGAAGAGCGAAAAAAAATAGAGCTCTGGGCCGAAGGAATGAAACAACTTTCGGATCTCGAAAACACCAACAAAGACATTGCCTTCGTTTTCGAAGTAATTCAAAACAACACAACCGTTCCAGTAATTTTAACCGACGATAAGGATAGTATACTCTCTTATAGAAATATCCCATTTAACAAGATTGACTCCCAGGAAAAAACTAAAAAAATTCTTAGTGCCATGAAAGATTCTCACGAGCCAATAGTTGTTACATTGCTCGATGGCAAAAAGAATTTTATTTACTATAAAGATAGCACTACGCTTATAAGCCTAACCTATTACCCCTATGTGCTTATATCAATTATTTGTTTTTTTATTATCGTAATTTATTATGCTTTTAGCCAAGCCCGTAGAGCTGAACAAAATAGGATTTGGATTGGTTTGGCCAAGGAAACAGCACATCAACTTGGAACTCCAACTTCTTCGCTTTTGGCTTGCCTTGAAATACTTAAAGAGGGCGGTGATGGTCAAATCGTTGCAACTGAACTTGAAAAGGATATATTAAGGCTCGAGAAAATTGCCGATCGTTTCTCAAAAATCGGATCCATTCCTTCACTTGAACAGCATAATATTATCGATATAATAAACAAGTCGGCCGATTATTTAAAAAGCAGAGTATCGAATAAGATCGTTTTTTCTAAACAATATGATGAAAATGAAATACTTACAGTTCCAATAAACCCAATACTTATTGAATGGGTTGTTGAAAATATTGTACGTAATGCGGTTGATGCCATTCAGGGGGATGGTGAAATTATTTTCAATATTCAGGATAATATTCAAGTGGTTTATATCGATATTACAGATAGCGGAAAAGGAATTCACAAATCGAAACACAAGAAAGTTTTTGAAGCGGGTTACTCAACAAAATCGAGAGGTTGGGGACTTGGTTTAACTCTTTCGAAACGAATCATTGAAGAGTACCATAAAGGTAAAATATTTATCAGCTTTTCTGAGGTTAATAAGGGAACATCCTTTAGGATTGTTCTTCCAAAATCTTAATGATTTTTTTTTACTCTCTAAGGAACGGGGTCGATTCCGTGTCCTCCCCACGGGTGGCAACGACGCAGCCTATTAATTGTTAACCATATTCCTTTAAATAGCCCATGCTTTCTTAAAGCTTGCAATGAATACTCAGAGCATGAAGGGTAAAACCTACAACTACTTGGAAAAAATGGAGATATTGTATATTGATAAATTTTTACTAGCAATACAGGTATTGCAATAGCTAATTTTGAGATCGTTATAACAAATTTGCTGCTACTTTTTCCCACGTTTTTCAATCCTTTCAATGAGGTTGCTAATATGTTTAACAACCAATATCTCTATGGTTTCGTAAGGCACTATTTTACTCGATGAGTAAATAAAAGCAAGGCTAACGCCTATATTTTTTTCGGCAATAATACTCTTAAGTTTATGTGAATTTAGCCTATAAGCTTCCCTTAGTCTTCGTTTTATAAGATTACGATCAGACGCATTTTTGAGATTTTTCTTTGAGACAGTAACCAAAACCTTACACCCCTGGGGTTCGCCTTCAGTTACTAAAAAAACCGATTTTATTGGGTATATAAAACTACTCCTTCCCTTTTGAAAAAGTTGGTCAATCTCCTTTTCGGATATAAGTTTCTCGATCTTACGGAAGAAAAATCTCATGCTACAAAAAAAGGGGTTTTGTAACCCCTTTTATTTATTTGTTGTCCTTATTGTGCTTCTTAATAAACTCTTCTATCGCTTGGGTCATACTAGGGCACGCAGGTGTTGGTGCTTGAACATCGAGTCGAAGGCCTCCATCCTTAACTGCTTTTGCAGTTGTTGGTCCAAAAGCAGCCACTTTAATTTCGCCCTGTTCAAAACCAGGAAAATTATCGAAAAGCGACTTTATTTCGTTAGGGCTATAGAAAACCAGCATATCGTAACTCATTCCTAAATCGGAAAGGTTACTGCTGATGGTTTTATAAAGTATTACCTTGTTATACTTAAGCTTTGCCTTATCGAGGGTTTTGGGAATTTCTGGCTTATGAACATCCGAAAGGGGAACCAAAAACTTCTCCTCTTTGTGCTTATTAATAACGTCCATCAAATCTTGAAAGGTGTTATTACCATAAAAGATCTTTCTTTTACGGTAAACAATATACTTCTGAAGGTAAAGCGCAACCGATTCGGTTATACAAAAGTATTTCATGGTTTCTGGAACGGTAATTCTCATCTCCTCACTAATTCTGAAGAAATGGTCAATCGCTGTTTTACTAGTAAAAATTACAGCAGTATGTTCCAATATATCTACCTTCTGCTGCCGAAACTCCTTCGATGCTACTCCCTCAATCACAATAAATGGCCTAAAATCAAATTTTAGGCTGTGCTTTTGCGCCAACTCCAAATATGGTGACTTTTCGCTCTGCGGTTCTGGCTGAGAAACTAGGATTTTTTTAATTTTCAAAACCTTTGAATTAAATTCAACTCCCTTATTTTATCTTGATTTTACCTCCTTAATTATAATTAAAAGAGGAACTATTTCAAGGGCACAAAGGTACAAAATGAAATAGAAAATTGAAATACCCCCTAAAATAAATGATCGAATCATACTTATCGTTCTTAATATCAGCATGATAATTATGGTAATTAGGGTGATGTATAGACTTACAACATTTAAAGTTCCGGTGGAATATGCTATTATAAACGCTAATGGTACAAGAACTAACCCGAGTATTCTTGTATATAGAGACGATGTATTAAAAAGGTCGTTTAAAAATATTTTGCTATTTGAAAATATGGTAATCATTTTAAATATTAGAAGCCTAAAAAGTTTTAAAACAATTAATAGCCCTACAAAAGCAACAAATACAATATATTTCATATTGCTTGGTGGAGAAAACAAACTAAATCCTTTAATAATCAGATCGATAGCCATTGAAAAAGATATAACATACAGTATATCAAGAACAAAGGTTAATTTCTTAAAACTTGAATTTTTCTCGTTTAAAATTTTGTTGTTGCTGTATCTATAGAATATACTCTCGAAAAGAAGCCCAAAATATTTACGATAGTAGGTTGCTATAATTGCTAATAATCCTAATCCGAGTAATGCTGGTATAAAAATCCAATCATACGATGTATCCAATTTCTCCTTGATTATTAAATCAGTTTTAAAATTCGTTTTTTGCCCTGTTTCTTCTGAAATATGAAGAATGCCTTTTTGCGTAACCACTTGTTTACTTTTAATATAGTAATTACTATCAATACTATTATTTAACCACTTGTAGGTTTTATAATTATCAATCAACGTATTATTGTTGAATTCAATGTTAAAAAATTCTGGTTTCGATAAAGAATCTTTCTTTACAATAGATAAGTCATTGATGAGACTTTGCTGCTTTATAAAGTTTTTTTGTGTACTAAATGATGTTGGATTTACAATTTGCTTTACAGTATTCGAATCTGTTTTCGATTGCTGCAGAGTATCTTGTGGATTGTTTTCTTTTAAAAAAGGCGTCTTCATTGCGAGAATTTTAAACTCCATAAAAATATTCATTATTTCTTTCTAAAGAATTCAATAACGATTCCTGTTTTAGCTTTTCCAATTATTTTTTCTAAATCTTCTCTTTTTGCCTTTGCAATTCCCTCTATCGATTTGAATTTATTGAAAAGCTGTTGCTTTGTTTTCTCTCCTACTCCAACAATTTCATCGAGTTCAGATTTAATTCCCGTTTTTCCTCTTCGAAGCCGATGTTGCTTAATCCCAAAACGATGCGCCTCATTTCGAATATTCTGAATTACTTTTAATGTGGTTGAGTTTTTATCGAGATACAAAGGGATTGGATCGCCATAAGTGAATATCTCTTCCAATCGCTTTGCAATACCTATCAACTTTACCTTATGAATAATTCCAAGATCTTTTAGGCTTTCTGCAGCAGAACTGAGCTGTCCCTTACCACCATCAATTACGATAAGCTGAGGTAATGATTGCTCCTCATCAATTAATCGTTTATATCTTCGGTACACAACCTCCTTCATTGTGGAAAAATCATCTGGGCCGACAACGGTTTTTACATTAAAATGTCGATAATCTCGTTTCGATGGTTTAGCATTTCTGAATACCACGCATGACGAAACGGGGTTTGTTCCCTGAAGGTTCGAGTTATCGAAACACTCAATATGAACAGGTAAGTCCGCCATATTCAAATCCCCTTTCATTACGGTTAACACCTTGTTTGTCTTATCCATTGGGTTCTGAGCCTCTATCCTCTTTTCGATTTCGAAAGAATGAGCCAAACAATTTCGGTAAGCAAGATCTATTAGTTTTGTTTTATCGCCTTGTTTTGGGATGGTGTAAGAAAAGCCCTCTATAAGAAAATCGGGCTTAAAAGGAATGATGATGTTTTTCTCTTGGCTATTTACTCTTTCACGAATTTCTGTTATTGCAATACCAAGTAACTCCTCCTTTGTTTCATCAAGGTTTTTCTTTAATTCTAAAGTATATGTTTGGATAACCGATCCCTTTACAACCTTAAGAAAATTAACAACAGCATAAGTAGGTTTATCAATAATGTTAAATACATCTATATTAGTAACTTTATTACTAACAATTGTAGACTTACTTTGATACTTTTTAAGAATATCGAGTTTTGTTTTATAAAGTTGCGCTTGCTCAAACTTATACTCACTCGAAGCTCTTTTCATGCTCATATTAAGCCAATCTTGAGCTGTTGAAAGGTTTCCTTTTAATATATTCTGTATCTCAACTATGTTTTTTTCGTAATCTGCGCGGTCTTGGCTTCCTATACACGGGGCTAAACAATTTCCTATTTGATATTCAAGACAAGGTTTATAGGTTCCCTTTGCAATACTTCTGCTATCAAGGTTTAAATTACAATTCCTCAAAGGGTAAAGCTTGCGAATAAGATCTAGAACTGTTTTAACTAATAGGCCAGAAGTGTATGGTCCGTAGTAAATACTCCCATCGTTAACATATTTTCTTGTAGATAAAACACGAGGGAAAGGTTCGTTCTTGATACAAATCCAGGGATAAGTTTTATCGTCTTTTAAAAGGATATTGTAACGAGGTTGATACTTTTTTATTAGATTATTCTCTAATAGCAGAGCATCAGACTCGGTCTCAACTATAACATATTTTATATCATCAATTTTACTAACCAGAACCCGAACCTTTCTAGTATGGGTGTCATTATTGGTAAAATATGATTGAACCCTTTTCTTAAGATTTTTGGCCTTACCAACGTAAAGCAATTCGCCTTGATTATTATAAAATTGATAAACGCCTGGATTATCAGGCATCATATCCAAACGCTCTTTTATCTGATCTTTATCAATCATTAAATAAACTGATCAACGAAGTTAAATTGGTTAATATCAAATAAGCCCCGTGGAGTTATCTTAAGTTTAGGTATTACTGAGAGAGCCATAAAAGATAAAGTCATAAATGGTGCTTTAAGGGCACATCCATCTACTTTCACCTTAGAATTTATTGAATCATACCTGTGAGCAACTTCCTCAGCAGGTTGATCGGAAATTAAACCATAAATTGGTAATGGCAACCCGAATATCTCCTCTCCATTATTATAACAAACTCCGCCTTTCTGATTAATTATATAATTAATCGAATCAAGTATTGATTTATCATCCACTCCTACTGCGATAATATGGTGGCTATCGTGGGCAATGCTTTCAGCAATGGCTCCCTTTTTAATACCAAAGCCTTTTATTAAACTTACAAAAACCTCACATTCTTTATATCGATTAACAACTACAACCTTCAAAAAATCATTGTTGATATCAGATATAATTGGTTTATTCAAATCGCTAACATTGTATATTTCCTTTTCGGTAACCAATTCCCCCTCTATAATTTGAATAGTTTGTATCTTATTTGTTTTAGGTAGAAGAACCAAATCTTCTTTAGAAATAGGTTTTGGAAATTTATAGTTAACGTTAATCTCTTTTTTTACAATTCGTGCCTCTGTTTTAAGAACATTAACGCCATTGATATAATTCTCTAAAACATTAAGATCTTCAAGATTATCAACAACAATAAAATCAGCGCTATCTCCTTTTTGTAGTAAACCTAAATCTAAACCGTAATGCTTAATGGGATTAACAGAAACAACCTGAAGAATATCGAAAATATCATACCCAAATGTCAAGGATCGTTTTACCTGTTTATTTATATGACCAACTATAAGGTCTTCTGGGTGACAATCATCGGTACAAACCATTGTTGAATTTGTATGTGTCTTTATTAACGAACTTAGAGAATTAAAGTTCTTAGCTGCACTACCCTCGCGAATAAGAACTTTCATACCCATAGATATCTTTTCAAGAGCTTCATCAAGGGTAAAACATTCATGATCGGTACTAATTCCAGAATTAATGTATTTGGCCAAGTCTTCATTTTTTAATCCAGGAGCATGACCATCAATAACTTTTCCTTTCTTTTTTGCAGCCTCAAGTTTCTTTAATACATCAGGATCGGAAAATATAACTCCCGGGAAATTCATCATCTCTCCTAAAAAATGGATATCCTTTCTTTCAAGTAATTTCTCTATTTCTTCCGAATCCAATACTTTATTACAGTCGTCGAATGGTGAAGCAGGAACGCACGATGGTGCACCAAAAAAGAATTTTATCTCTGCTCCAATGGAGTTGTTTATCATAAAATCAATTCCCTCCACTCCCGCTACATTTGCAATTTCGTGCGGATCGGCAACAACTGCAATTGTCCCATGCTTTTTAGCAATTCGTGAGAATTGCTTTGGAGTAAGCATTGAACTTTCGATGTGAATATGAGAATCCACAAATCCTGGTAAAATAATAGGTCCCGTTATTGTTTCATCCTTTTCAATAGATAATATATTTCCTTTTTGAATATTTATTCTGGCTGGAGTTTTTTTTCTTGAAATGGGATCGAAAACAACCCCTTTCACAATACTTACTTCTATCATTATACAAAATATTTAAATAATAATTAAAAATAGTAACGACAAAGCATCTGATAAATAGTTTTTTATAAATAATTGTTCCACGTGGAGCTAAATTTGAACCTATAACTGTTCCACGTGGAGCTATCGTCCAAAATAAACCAATAAAACATTGATATCGCTTGGTGAAACTCCCGGAATCCTTTGGGCCTCTCCGATTGTTTTTGGCTTATGACGCGTTAATTTATGTCTTGCTTCAGTGCTTAATGACTCTAAAGCGTTATAGTCAAATTCAGGATTAATATTAATATGTTCCAATCGTTCAAATTTTGATGCAAACAATTTTTCTTTCTCGATATACCCCTGATATTTTATTTTTATTTCAGCGCAATCTAAAACTTCAGTGCTATTAAAATCAATAAAAAAATTCTTTACCAAGGGTGCATTATCTAATAAATTTAACAAAGTAACCTCTGGTCTTAATAATATATCTTTTAACTTTTTCTTTTGGATTATTGGAGCGCTGCCAATACTCTCTAAAAATTGATTTACATGATCTGGCTCAACACTTAATTTCTCAATTAATTCGGAAATTGTTTTAATGGCTTTATACTTTTCATGAAATCTGATATTTTTTTCTTGTGAGCTTAACCCAATTTGTTGAGCAATTGGCATAAATCTTTCGTCAGCATTATCCTGACGAATTAAAATTCTGAACTCAGCCCTACTGGTAAAAACACGATAAGGTTCATCAACACCCTTAGTAACCAAGTCATCAATCATTACACCTATATACCCATCATCTCTTTTTACGATTACCTCCTTTAGACCCTGTGCCTTTTGATGAGCATTTATTCCAGCAATGATTCCTTGTCCTGCCGCTTCCTCATAACCGGTTGTACCATTAACCTGACCAGCAAAAAAAAGATTAGGAACTAATTTTGATTCTAATGTATGATGTAATTGGGTTGGTTGAAAAAAATCATATTCGATAGCATATCCCGGCCGTAGAATAGTAACATTTTCAAAACCTTCAATTAATCTTAATGCGCTAAATTGGACATCTATGGGCAATGATGAACTAAAACCGTTAAGATACATCTCATAAGTATCAACCCCATCGGGTTCTAAAAACAATTGATGTGATTCTTTTTGCCAAAATGTATGAACTTTATCCTCAATACTCGGACAATATCTAGGGCCAACTCCTTTTATAGTTCCTGAAAAAAGAGGTGAATCGACAAAACCTTTTCTTAACTCCTCGTGAACAGCTTTATTGGTATGTGCTATAAAACAACTTCTTCTTGGAAGTAAAGATGTAACTTCTGGATTGAAAGAAAATTTTCCTTGCAAATCTGACTTTTGCTCAATCAATTTCGTGAAATCGATAGTTCTTCCATCAATACGAGCTGGAGTTCCGGTCTTCATTCTACCAACCTCAAAACCAAAATTTCTTAGCTGGTCTGATAAACCAACTGAAGGAAGTTCTCCTATTCGTCCTCCTTCAAAATGTGTTTTTCCAATATGAATCAAACCATTCAAGAATGTTCCATTAGTAAGAATTAATGCTTTTGTTTTAAAATGATAACCAGTTTTTGTGAAAACACCATTTATGCTCTTTCCATCCAAATCTAAACTTACAACTTCATCCTGTAATAAATTAAGATTTTTAATACCCTCGAGTTGTTTTCGCCATTCAATTGAAAAATGCATTCTATCACATTGGGCTCTTGGACTCCACATTGCTGCTCCCTTTGATGTATTTAACATCCTAAAGTGAATAGTTGTTAAATCTGTAACTATTCCTGTATAACCTCCTAAAGCATCAATTTCTCTAACAATTTGTCCTTTTCCTACACCTCCGATTGCTGGATTACAACTCATTTGGGCAAGTTTTGTCAAATCCATACTAATAAGCAAAACTTTTGATCCGAGATTAGCAGCAGCAGCTGCTGCTTCACATCCTGCATGACCTCCTCCAACAACTATAACATCGTATGAATTATTCATTATTGTCTTTAAATAATTTAAGGGCTAAATTTTCGTTTTCTGTCATCTCTTTTTTATCCATTGGATTCTTATCCTTAAAACCAATTAGGTGCAATACTCCATGAATTATTACTCTTAACAACTCATCAGTGAATTCTGTTCTGAACTTTAAGGAATTTGTTTTAACAGTGTCGATAGAAATAAAAATATCACCTTCAATTATTCCATTATAAGAATAATCAAATGTGATG
>JBPXJX010000610.1:0-8765 GCA_051715525.1 Bacteroidales bacterium | reverse complement strand
TTATTTATTTCTTCAAATTTAAAAAAATATTTCCTACCTTTGTGCGGTTATTTCCAATAAATTATACAACAAATGGCAAAGCCTTGGATAAAATAATAGGGTAATTCTCAAAATACCCACATTTTTTTAGATAGCTCTTCTCAGTGCTATCCATTTATTGTTGTATAATTTAATCAAGTTTATTTCATGGAGAACCAAAAATGGTTTAACACCTATATATTTATATGGGCTGGGCAATTTGTTTCAATGTTGACAAGTTATGCAGTCCAATTTGCTATTGTCATATGGCTTAGTCTGGAGTATCAATCCGCCGAGGTTTTAGCATATGCAGGTATAGCTGGAATATTGCCACAAGCTATTATTGGTCCGTTAGCAGGGGTATATATAGACCGTACTAATCGAAAACGTATCATGATTCTTTCTGATACTTTCATTGCTGTATGTGCTATTGTCTTGATATTTATCCTTAACAAGGAAACGGTAAATCTTGTATGGATTTATATCATGTTAGGTTTACGTTCGGTTGGCAATGCCTTTCATTCACCGGCTCTACAAGCTTTGGCTCCGCTAATTGTGCCTAAAAAAGAATTGCTAAGAGTTGCTGGTATTAATCAAATGTTACATTCGATTTGTAGTATTGGTGGTCCTGCACTTGGTACAGTGGCAATTGCCATATTGCCTATTTCAAATGTTTTGTATCTTGATTTGATTGGAGCATTACTGGCAATTTCTTCGCTTATGATGGTAAGAATACCACAGACAATAAAAGGTTCTAAATTTTCTGTTCATACAATATCAACCGAATTTATAGATGGGTTACATATCGTATCTAAAAATAGAGGTTTAAGTTACCTTTTTCTTTATGCCATGGCTATCACCTTTGTCATCATGCCTGCTGCAATTATGTTCCCACTACTGACAACAGGACATTATGGAGGAGGAAAATGGGAAATGGGCCTTGTTGAGATAGTTTGGGGGGGAGGCATGCTGATTGGTGGAGCTGTTTTAGGCTTGTTCAAAGTTGGGATGTCAAAGATTGTATTGGTTAATTCAATGTATATCATATTGGGGTTAACATTCCTTCTTAGCGGAGTTTTCCCAAAAGAATGGTTCATTGGATTTGTTCTGGTAACAGCAATTGGAGGTATTGGTTTATCTGTTTTTTATGCATGTTTTACTGCTATTGTCCAGATAACAGTAAAACCTGAAATGCTGGGACGAGTCTTTTCTCTTTATTACAGTTTGGCGGTATTGCCAAGTATAATCGGTTTATTGTTCACAGGCGTGATTGCAGAAAATATAGGTATAAACATCACTTTTATCATAAGTGGATGTTTGGCTATCGTTATTGGGTTGCTTTCGTATGGCTCTGAGAAACTTATGCAGTTAGGTAATAATTTAAAAAAATAAAACAAATGAAAAATACAGACATTCAGAAACTTGCAGAAAGACATGGTTTAATGCTTTCAGACAAGATGAAATTCAACGAAATGGGAATAGATTTCAAGGTTGGTTTTGCAACAGACAAAGATGAAAATCAATGGCTGTTGCGTATTCCCAGAAGACCCGATTTGGGTAAGCAGATTGCAAAGGAAAAACTAATTCTACAGTTAGTTTGCAAACATCTCACTGCGCAAGTTCCAGATTGGAAAATTGCGAACGAAGAGCTGGTAGCGTATCCATTATTGGATGGAAAACCCGCTTTGACTTATGATGCTGAAACTTATGAGGTTTCTTGGAATATGGATAAAGATAGTCCAAACTACATTCAGTCATTGGCTAAAATTTTGGTGCAACTCCATGCTATTCCGAAAGAAGAAGTTGTTCTGAATGGATTGGAAGTTACTACACCTGAAAGTCTGAGAAGCGAGATTTCCGAACGATTACGCTTGGTAAAATCCGAACTGGGCATAAGTAATGATTTAGAAAATCGTTACAAAAAGTGGTTGGATAATGATACACTGTGGCCGAACTTCACAAAATTCATTCATGGTGATTTGTATGCAGGACATATTCTAACATATGCCGATGGTAATGTATGTGGAATTATTGACTGGTCAACAGCCCGAATCAGTGATATTTCCCAAGATTTTTCAGGACATCTCACTGTTTTCGGAGAAGAAAGTCTCAAGTCTTTAATTTCAGAGTATGAAAAACAAGGTGGCAAAATATGGAATATGATTTTTGAGCAGGCCGTTGAGCGAGCTGCGGCTGCACCCTTGGCTTATGGTTATTTTGCTGTTGAAACACAGGATGAAGTCCATATAAACGGTGCTAAAGTCCAGTTAGGTGTTCAGCGATAATCGTGATTAACTTTTTATTATTTAGGGCTGGTCTTATTTTTTTGACCAGTCCTTTTATTAATCGAAACTTAATCTTTTTTCCTGGGGTTGATGTGTGTCGCTCTTAGCCTTGTTGCCAACGGTTGCTAGTTGGTTGCGGTTGGGAGTTTGAAACTGCTTTCTTGTCCCACGATAGTAAAGCTACCAAAAAGCGTTAAGAGCTCCAAATGCGTTGTCAGCCCAACTGCAATTAACTAGCTGTTGTGCACTGGCTTTTTTTATAGTCTTTTTTAGTCTTTAAGATTGGCTGTATTTTTTTGTCTGCCGTGCGTTGGCCTTGGTGGCTCTTTTGTAATTTTTGGTTTAGCGTTGACTCGTGCGAATTGCAAATGTGCCACCAATTGCTTGGGCTACTTGATAAATCTGATTTGTAAATTAAGTTTCATTTTTTGTTTGCCTGCCTCTTCATAAACATCTCCAAATTTGTGTCTTTCAGGGTCTGGTGTTTCAAGTTTTGTATTATTAAACAAATAATCCTCAAAGTTTTTAGTGAAGTAAAAATGATAACATATCAGTACACCATCTTCTTTTACAATTAAATATCCTCCAGTTGCTTGATAATTTCTTTTCCAAACTTCAGCAGCCCTCATTCCGAGAGCATAGTCTGTTAGAAATTTTTTCATAATCATCTCATACATACTTGAATTGATTTTCAAGTTGTAACCTATTGAGTTTTTCTTTGTAATAGATTCAATGAATTTTTTAACAGTATTTTCAGAGGCTACGTCATTTGCATAAAATAGAACTAACATTTCCGATAAAATCTTGTCAAAATTGTAGTCAATAGTCTGCAAATTGGATTGAAAAATTTCATTATCAACCTTTTCAAATTCTAAACTTGCTCCAAAACTCTTTAATAACCTCAGTTTTTCGGAGAACTCTTTAGCTGCTTTGACTTGACCGATTTCAAGTTTAGATAAAGACTTGCCTTTTAACAAAAAAGTAAAATTTGTAGCACCACTTGCATTGAGAAGAGTAGAAGGTCTTCCCATTTGCGATTTAATACTAAACCCTAATGCTGGAGATAAAAAAGTATTTGGGTCTGTAACTTGAATTGTAATGTCGTTTTTAAGTTTTGATTTTGCCTTAAGAGTAGTTATTGAAAATGATGCTAAAAAATTTTCTATCTCTGGAATTTCAAATGAGCCTTTGCCTTTCTTTGCTGTTTTAATTTTGTCAAAGCAAATCTTTGCATTATTGACGAATTGAGCTATAGGGATTTTAAATAGTAGCTTGCCGTCTGAAATAACAATTAGTTTATCCTGAATTGAAAACTCAACCGACCGTTCTTTTTCGTGTCGCAATACTTTGATGATTGGGTAAAAAATGCCCTTTACTTTATTAAAATTCTCGTCACCTAAGTATAGTTTTCCTTCTGCTAATAATTTTAGTAATGCGTAAGGTTCACTCCATTCGCCTTTGTTTCCTGTTAGCATAATTATTCGATTCCAATTGTTTTTAATACTATTTCTGCTGTTGCTTGAATGGCTGGAACTGCAACAGAATTTCCAAATTGTTTATATGCAGAAGCATCAGCAACTTCAATTTTAAACTCATCAGGAAAGCCCTGCAATCTTGCCCATTCTCTTGGTGTCATTTTTCTAATGCCTTCGCGGTTTACATCACCTTTGATTTTTGTGACTGGATTAAAATCAGTTAAACGATGGTCGTAAACAAGATTTCGTTCTCGTCCCATTCCACCAACCACAATTGCATTTGCAATACCATCATCAGAGATTATTTCATAACCAAAACCATTTCCCTTATCCTCGTGCCTTTGCTTATGATTTCGAAGTGTTTTTAAATATTGAGTAGATAAGTAGTATTTTACACTAACCACTTTATTTTCTTTGATTTCAGCAAAAGTTTTACTTTTTTCAAACGGCTTGGGATATTTAAACTCTGAAATATTTAAATCGTTTCGAAAACCTACAATATATATCCTTTCTCTATTCTGTGGAACTCCAAAATCCTTCGCATTAATAATCATTGGCTCTGGTACATAATAGCCTAAATCTTCTCTTAGCACATTAAGAATTGTTGATAGAGTTCTTCCTTTGTCGTGGTTGGTTAATCCTTTTACGTTCTCTAAGAAAATGGCTTTTGGTCTTTTCCTTTTAATGATTTCAGCCACATCAAAAAATAGAGTGCCTCTTATATCTTCAAAACCACCTCTTTTTCCTGCAATTGAAAATGCTTGACAAGGGAAGCCAGCACATAATACATCCAAGTTATCAGGAATAAATCTTTTAGTTTCTTCTTTTGTTATGTCGCCGAAAGGCACCTCGCCAAAATTTACTTCGTATGTTTTTTTTGCTTGTTCATCCCATTCGCTTGTAAATACACATTTGCCTTTCAGATTTTGCATCGCTAATCTAAATCCACCAATACCAGCAAATAAGTCTATAAATGTGAATTTATAGTCTATTGGAGGAGGAAATGGAATGGCTTGTTTGAAGTCAGTTATTATATATTGCAAAGCACTCTCAGCAACATTAATGTCAATTGATTCTTTAGGATATTTAATTTCGAGTGCTTTTTGGATGTGAGCAATTGCGTCTTTTTTGTAAAAACCAGATACTCCGTTTTTGTGGTTATGTACATAATGAGTTAAGGCGGCTTTACCATTATCGGCTGCTTCAACAATTCTTACCTTAAAGGTTGTTCCAAGCACTTCTTCTAATGATATTTTTTCCTTAAGTTTCATACCACAACTTTATTATCCAAATCAGTGTTAGCGAAAGATTATCAGTTCTTTAGTTTTATACTTTCAATACAAAGATAATCATTTTATAGCGGGTTGGCAAAATTTGGCTCTTTTGCTAGCAGAAGTGTTCGCTTGTGCGTTGGAGCTTGCAAATGTGCCAAATGTGCTGTGGGTTTTCTTCTAGTTCTCTTGAGTATCTATCCTTTCAAGTCGTCGTTTTAAGCTTGTGCACAACGGTTGCTAGTTGGTTGCGTTTGGGAATTTGAAACGTTTTCTTGTCCCACGATAGTAAAGCTACCAAAAAGCGTTAAGAACTCCAAATTCGTCATCAGCCCAAATGCAATTAACTAGCTGTTATGGCCTGGCCTTATTATTTTGTCAATTTAACTATTGTTTCTGTTGTCTGATTATTCACTTTCATTTTTATGTCTAATATTTTTCTTCTAAGTTCTAAAAACGGTTTCTCAATTATCAAATGTAGAATAAATCCGCCAACTATGGCTACCCCTATGCAAATCCAAAACATCCAGATTTCTATGTTATCTATTCCTGCCTTTTCAATTCCAATCTTTGTGAGATGAAATAATTGTTTGTGTGATAGATAAATTCCATATGATAATGTTGCAATAACAAAGGTCGTCTTTGATTTAAATTTATACAATACGCTTGATGGGCTTATTGCTGCAATAACAATTAGTCCGTAAGCAATCGAAAATAATGGGAACCCATAAATAGCTGTCTTGTATGAAATGAAATCAATACAAACTATATAAGCAAAAATGAATAAACCCAATCCAACTATAAGAACAATATTGCCGTATTTTGTCAAGAAGTCTTTAAGTTTTGGATTAAAACTAAAAATTGCTGCAATCCCTACACCAATTGTTAGTCCGTCCATTCGATTATAACTTGGATAGTAAATTTTCTCTATAAACCCAAAAACCATTTGTTTTCTATTCCCGCTTTCAATGAATGGTTGCACGTGCTCATTCCAGTTATAAACCCTAAATATAAATCCGAGGATGATTAAAGTTGCAATTAAATAAATAGTCTTTTTTTGTAAATTAAAATAGAAAATCGTAAATATTGTTACTGGTAGTAATAAATAAAATTGTTCTTCAATGCATAAAGACCAAGCATGTGAAAATGAATTCTGACTTTGAGCATCAAGTCCAAAGTTTTGAGTGAAAGTTAAAAATTTCCATAATGGTGGCAATCCTGAACCTTCTCGTAGATTTGGTAATGAATAATATAAAATGAGAACTGCAACATATGCTGGTATAATCCTAAAAAAACGCTTTATATAAAACTGTTTGAATGAGATTGTATTTGTATTTTTAATTTCTTTTAAAAGTTGATATCCAATTAAGTATCCACTAAGCACAAAAAACAAATCTACTCCTGTCCACCCAATCTGTTTTACTGGTTCTAACCACGAAGGAATTCCTTTTCCGAAATGAAAAATAATCACGAGTAAAATCGCAATTGCTCTCAAATGGTCTAATCCATGAAGTCTGTCAGGGTTGTAGTTAAATATCTTTGTCATTCAGTACTTTTCATTGCAGATTGCTGTTCTTGGCTTGGCCATAACTCGTTTATAGGGATGTTTTTTTCAGACCTATACGCCTAATTTGGGTGTATAGGTCTGATTTTAATCAACCTTTATCAAAGATATTAATAATTTATAACTCATCAAATGGAGAACGAATTTTTTGGATACTTTGGGTCGATACATGGGTATATATTTCTGTTGTTTTACTGCTTCTATGACCCAGTAATTCCTGTATATACCTTAAGTCTGTACCTGATTCCAGAAGGTGTGTTGCATAGCTATGTCTTAACCAGTGTAAAGTAACAGGCTTCTTAATGTTGGCTATTTTAACAGCTGATTTTAAAACACTTTGAAGGCTTTTCTCGCTATACTGCTCTCCTTTTTTCTGCCCTTCGAATAGCCATACTTTGGGTTTGTAGGCCTTATAGTAATCCCTTAGTATTTCAATTATCGTTCCCGAAATGGGTGCAATTCTATCCTTTTTCCCTTTTGCTTGCCTGATAATTAGTATGCTTCGCTTGCTATCAATATCTTGTGGCTTTAGGTTTAGCAGCTCGCTTCGCCTTAGCCCACAAGCATATATTAGGCTCAGCATTGTCCTGTGCTTGATGTTTGTGGGGGCGGTTATTATTCGTTTTACCTCCTCCTTGCTTAGCACGTTGGGCAGCTTGTGCTCGCGTCGTGGACGCTCTACCGCATCAACATCAAACTTGGCGTTGTAGATACTTCGGAAGAAGAGTTTTACAGCATTGATTATCTGATTTTGAAACGATAGCGAGTAACGATTCTTAATGATAAAGTCGTGGTTAAATTGCTCCAAATCCCTGTTCACAATTTCAAGTACTGGCTTTGAAGTGTATTTGAAAAACATCTTTAAACCCTCTGTGTAATTGTTTATAGTGCTTGGGCTATACCTCCGCTGGGTAAGGTAGCGATCAAATTTTTCAATCTCGCTTTTAAATCGGTCATCGGACTCGATTCTTTTACGAAATTCAATGATATCAGCCTTTTGCAACTCTTCTGTTTGATCCTCCTGGCTCAAATCAATTGTACTTGGAAAATCGTCCGTAGCTGTTGGCTCAATGTCAATCTGATCAACCCAACGAAGTATTATCCTATTTTTAGTTAACTTGGCAAGCTCTACTTTACTCTCGGTGCTATCGGGCAAATGCCACGCCTTTAGCGTTTGACTCCATCGGATGTCGGGGATATTCTTTAATAAGCGGGCTAAGCTAGGGTTGTAGCCAAATCGAAGCGCTAATCGGTTCTCCTGCTTATGTATAACTTTTTCAACCTGAATGGTATTCATATATTAAATCTTTAGTATGAAGATAGGAATTATATCATAATTGCAAAGAGAAAATTTACTTTTTTTGATGATTTATTTGCTTGTATTTAATTAATATTAAGAATATTATATGTTTTATGATGAGCCTGATTGATTAATGCGCTATTCGTATATTATTATTTTCTTTTACATTAGCGTTGATAAAATTTGAGCAATCAATGAATGCTATGCCTTTTGTGGTAGGCGCAATTTTGATATTTGCTATAGCCTACCGTTTCTATTTCAGCTTTATTGTGGCCAAAGTGGCTACCATTAATGATTTAAAGCAAACCCCAGCGCAACGTTTGTACGATGGGCAAAACTACTACCCCATGAGCAAGTGGGTGCTGTTTGGGCATCACTTTGCAGCTATTGCTGGTGCTGGTCCGTTGGTTGGACCTGTACTTGCTGCTCAGTTTGGGTTTTACCCCGGTTTTCTTTGGATGTTGGTAGGCGCGATTATGGCTGGTGCTGTGCACGATTTGGTTATTCTGGTAGCATCTATCGAGCACGATGGCAAATCGTTGGCCGAGATTGCTCGTATCGAGATAAATAAGGTGAGCGGTATAACTTCATCATTGGCAATTCTGCTGATAATTGTTGTTGCAATGGCAGGACTTGGGCTGGTGGTGATAAATGCGCTGGCCGAAAGCTCGTGGGGAACATTTACCATCGCATCAACCATACCAATTGCCCTTGTTATGGGCGTTTGGATGTTTAAACTCCGTAAGGGTAAAGTGGTTGAAGCCACCATTTTTGGGGTGATTATGCTAACTGCAGCGGTAATTTTTGGACGATATATTCCTGGTTCACCCGTTGCCAGCTGGTTTACTTTCG
>JBPXJX010000609.1:0-13331 GCA_051715525.1 Bacteroidales bacterium | reverse complement strand
AGGAAAAACTTTCCAATCTGTAAAAGAAGCTCTGGCGAAAGCTAAAATAAATGCAAATCCTAACGACTTGATTTTTATTGGAGGAAGCACATTTGTTGTAGCGGAAGTGGTTTAAAAAGAAAAAATATTTTTAAAAAATTTTGGATATTCAAAAAAAGGGGATACATTTGCAACGCTTTTAGAGAAAGCAACGCCTTAAGGGAGCTTAGCTCAGCTGGTTCAGAGCATCTGCCTTACAAGCAGAGGGTCACTGGTTCGAATCCAGTAGTTCCCACTACAAAACCTCAACAGATGTTGGGGTTTTTTTATTTCATGCCCCTTGAGGTCACTGGTTCGAAAGAATCGTTTATAATATTACAAAAAAAGGCTATGCAAATACATAGCCTTTATAAAAAACATTTTCCCGAACTTATTTAAACTCTAACACTAGCCCATAACTTTCAATACCTTCAACTAAAACTTCACGTTCTCCTGTCCCATCTAGATTACCTCTTGCAATTACATTATTAGAAGTTTCAGACCAATATATCTTTTGGGAGTTGTAATCAACACCTATACCATCTGCACGACCAACACCATCAGTATCATCGAATAAAACAATAGGACTTCCAGTCCCATCAAGGTTAGCTACAACAATTGCATCTGTACTTTCATCAGTCCAATAGATTTTACCTTGCTCCCCATCAACAAATAAATTTGAAGGCGATCCCATATCAGCAAAGTTGTTAGAATCCCACAATACGCTCATAGTTCCAGAACCATCTAAATTACCCACTTTAATTCCAAGATCGAAATCACTTATATAAAGTTTACCTTTACTTTTATCAATCCCAATACCATAGGCGTATTCAATAACTTCAGCACCACTATATAAGGCGGTTGGAGCATCAACACCATCATTAGATCCTTTCATTATTTGATTTGTTCCTGAATTACACCAGTATATTTTACCAGTGGCGTTATCGATAGTTATAGCGTCTGGTTCACTTACGCCATCTTCAGAGTCATACAGCACAACAAGATCACCAGTCCCGTCATTTTTAACTTTAATAATCCTATTATTATTCTCTTCGGTGACAATAAGATAGCCGTCATCAGTCAGAGTGACTGATGCTGGGCTAGATATACCATCGGATTCATCAAATAAAGTTGTAGCTGAGTTTGGGCTATTCACAAGATCGATTTTAGAAACATAAGCTCCATTCCAATCAACGAAATAAAGGTTTGTTGCTTTAACCGGTTCTGAGGTAGAATCTTTTTTACATGATGGGATTAAAATAATGGCTCCCATAGATGCCAGAAGTAAAAGAGGTTTAATTCTCATATTAGTTTAGTTTAATTGATTTATAAGCTTAGAACATTAAACATTATTAATTGTTCATGGATATCATCAATCAGGTAGCTAATTTGTAGAAATTGCCTATGGATATTAAAAATTAGGAGCACTTAATTACTTCATCCTTGCAACAAAAATCTTTCCTGTCTCCATAAATGTGAGTAGTTCAACATTAGAAAATACATCTTTAAATAAATTATGAATACGAGAAACTTGATTTTTTATCTCCTTATTAAACTCTAACTTGTTAAAAATCACGATTCCTTCATCTGAAAGACGATTGTGCAGTTTTGTAATAAAATCAATAGTTTCTGCACTTGAAGGGACAACACTATCAATATAAATATCTACAATAATTAAATCAAACTTCTGGTTGTTCTTATTAACAAAGCCAATGGCATCAGCTTGAACTATTTCAGTATTGTGGAGATCTTTAGTATTGAAATACTTTTGTCCCAATTCAAGAACCTTCTCATCAACTTCGACACCAACAATTTTGCAACTTGTGCTATAGTCACGAATTAATGGCACAACGCATCCTGCACCAAATCCTAGTATCAGCACATTATTTACTTTATCCCAATCTATTTTAATATTCTGGAAAACGAGTTTGAAAAGGTCATATAACCCGCTATATGAATAGTTAGTATTTGCGCTATTTAATATGTATTTGCCATTTTTATAAACAACCTCAAGGTAGGAATTTGTTGCGCTTTCTGCTATTTCGATACTAATTGGGTATATATAACTTAAGAATCTATCGAATCGGGTCATAGCTTTTACGATTAGTCATATAAAAATAGACAGAATACATTTAAAAAATCAATCATGCCTTAAATATTAGCGCTGTATGTAATTTCCTTTAGAAAAAACAATTGATTTCTTTGAAAATAAAAAAGCGGGTAAAACCCGCTTTAAAATACTATTTCTTGAACTTGTTATTCTACGTTATCGCCCGAAAAGCCATCGTCAACAAGAATACGTCCACAGTACTCGCAGACAATAATCTTTTTACGGATTCTGATATCCAATTGGCGTTGTGGTGGAATTTTGTTAAAGCAACCACCGCATGCATCGCGCTTAACAGTAACCACAGCTAGCCCGTTGCGAGCGTTTGCTCTGATTCTCTTATAAGCTGTATAAATACGCGATTCAATCATTTCGGCATAAGCCTCAGAGCGGCGATTAAGCTCATCCTCCTCCTTTTGGGTTTCAGAGATAATCTCATCGAGTTCGGCTTTTTTGTTCTTTAGGTCAATGGAACGATCATCAAGTAATTGTTTTGCCTGTTCAATAGCTTGCTTCTTATCCTTTGCCTGTTGTGTGAACTCACGAATCCTCTTTTCGCAAAGTTCAATTTCTAACCTCTGATACTCAAGCTCCTTCGACAAGGAATCAAATTCGCGGTTATTGCGAACATTATTCTGCTGCTCTTCGTACTTTTTAATATGCCCCTCGGCATCTTTAATCTCTTGCTTTTTACGAATAGCAAGTGCTTCGAACTCTTCAGCCTCCTTATGTAGGTTTGCAATACGAGTATCTAGCCCCTCAATTTCATCCTCTAAATCCTGAACTTCAAGAGGAAGTTCACCACGAAGGATCTTTATATCATCAATTTTTGAATCAATGGTCTGAAGTTCATAAAGAATTTTAAGCTTCTCCTCAACGGAAAGCTCGGTGGTCTCAACGTGCTTATTCTTATCTGCTGCCATACCTTGCTTATATGTAATTAATTGGGTTGGTTTTTATTTCTGATTTGAGAACTGCAAATTTAGAGAATTTTTTCATAAGATATTCATAAAAAATATCTACAGTAAACTGTTCGCTCTCAAAATGGCCGATATCAGCAATAATTATCTTGCCTTCAGCATCAAAAAATTGATGATACTTAATATCTCCTGTAATATATATATCTGCCCCAGAGTCTATTGCCTGCTTAATTAAGAAAGCACCACTGCCTCCACAAAAAGCAACTTTTTTTATTCCCTTTCCTAAAAAATTTGTGCAACGAATCGATTGCAGCTTAAAGGTCTTTTTAACCATATTTAAGAAATCAGACTCTCTCATTGGCTCATTTAACTCGCCAACCATTCCTGCTCCAGCATCACTATAGGTATTTAGCAAAGGGAAAATATCATATGCAACCTCCTCGTAAGGATGAGCCTTAATCATACTGCTAATTACTCTCGACAAATTTACTTTTGTTGTAATTACCTCTATTCTAACCTCTGGCTCAATATGTAATTCGCCAACTTTTCCAATAAAAGGGCTTGCCTTTTCGTTGGCTCGGAAAGTACCATTTCCATCAGTATTGAATGAGCAACTATCGTAATTACCTATACAGCCAGCACCAGCACTATGCATAGCGGTTCTAACTTTTTCAGCATTATTTGTAGGAGCAAAGGTTATTAATTTAACAAGTGACCCTTCGAGCGGGCTTAGAATTTTAAGATTACTTAATCCTAGAAGTTCTCCAATTTTAGCGTTTACCCCACCTAGCTTTATATTATCGAGGTTGGTGTGAGCAGAGTATAAAGCAATATCATACTTGATAGCGAGCATTATGGCCTTCTCAACATATGATTTGCCTGTTAATTTTTTTATCCCGACAAAAATCAATGGATGATGTGACACTATAAGATTAGCGCCTTTCTGATGAGCCTCTTCAACTACTTCAGGCGTAACATCAAGTGTAACTAAAATGCCATTTAAAGGCATTTTTGGATTACCTACAATCAACCCAGAATTGTCGTATGATTCCTGATACCCAATGGGAGCCAATTGCTCGATATAAGCAGCTACATCGTTTATAACCATATATTAAAGTGAATTAATGATGCTAAAGTTCTTCCCTTATCTCAAGGAGCATCTCTTTGATTTGCTTAAGCGTATCAACTATTTCGTGGTTATGAATAACATCCTGCTTATTCTCCGTTAATTTTTTGCGAGCACCTTCAAGGGTGAGACGCTTTTCCTTAACTAAATGATGAATAAGTTTAAGATTCTCAATATCCTCCTTTGTAAAAAAACGATTCCCTTTTTTGTTTTTATGGGGTTTGATGATGTCGAAATTCTTTTCCCAAAAACGGATCAGTGATGTGTTTACATTAAACATCTCGGCCACTTCGCCGATTGAGTAGTAAAGCTTTTCAACCTTTTTTTCTTTGTATGGCACAGGCAAAAAATTTGAAGGATTAATCGAGTGATTGGCCGCTATTAGCTGCAAGTATTATAATTCTTTCGTATTGTTCAGGCGTTAAATCGTTAAAATAGAAATTAATAGGGTTAATAGGCTCATCCTGCTTACGCACCTCGTAATGGAGATGTGGTGCTAAGCTCATCCCTGTATTTCCCACTAGTCCAATAACCTCGCCACGCTTAACTTTTCGCCCAACTCCCACAATTATCTCGCTTAAATGGGCATAAAGAGTTTTATATCCAAACCCATGATCAATAATAATAGTGTTTCCATAGCCCCTTTTTGAACGATCAATATCGACAATAACACCATCACCAGTTGCATAAACCTCTGTACCTGTTGGAGCTGTAAAGTCCATTCCGGTATGCATTTTAAGCACTTTATAGTAAGGGTGAATTCTAACTCCAAAGGGTGATGCAACACGGGTTAAATCTTTGTTTGAAATGGGCTGTATGGCAGGAATTGATTTAACCATCTCCTCTTTATTTTTGGCCAAATCGATAATCTCATCAAATGATTTTGTTTGAATGTAAATCTCTTTTGTAATTTTATCGAGTTTTTTTGTGGCTTCGATAACAATCTCCGAGTTTGTAAGATCTTCAAGCTGTGAATACCTATCTGCTCCTCCAATTCCACCATTTCTAATGGTAAAAGGTAGGGGTTCTGCTTCAAATATTGTTCGATAAATGTTTTCGTCGCGTTGCTGAATATCTTTTAAAACGGCTTCAACCTGATCGTATTTAGAGTTTAAAAGTTCAAATTGAAGCAATAACTCTTGCCTTTCGCGCTTTAAACCTCGCTCTTTAGGAGTATCAAAAAAGGATGTGTAAATTGAATAGTATACGATAGTTATAACTACTGTGGCCATTAAGTAGGTAAAGCCTTTAAACAATTTTTGCTTTAAAGAGGCTTTAACCTTAATGAAGTTAAGGGTTTCGTGGTTAAATTTATATTTATGTTTTGGCATTGAAGTGGAAATAGACTTCACAAAAATACTTAAAAATTTAATCTAATTCGCTTGTCTCTTGCTCCGACTTACCTATAGTAGCAAACTTAATCATTTTGTCATAATCTTCCATAGTAAGATCGTTGAAGTAGTTCATCGGGTCAATGGCCGAATTTCGAAGTAAAACTTCGTAATGAAGATGAGGCCCTGTACTTCTTCCTGTGTTTCCTAGCTCACCCACAATTTGGCCACGAACTACCTTTTCTCCAGGTTTTACAATCACTTTACTTAAGTGAGCATACCTTGTTTTATAGCCAAAGCCGTGATCTACTAAGACCTCTTTACCATATCCTGTAAAAGTAAATTCAGCAGTAATAACAACCCCTTCGCCTGTTGAATGAACTGGAGTACCTATTGGACCAGTAAAATCAATACCGTAGTGCATTGTGGTTCGATGCGTGAAAGGATCAGATCTAAAACCAAAATAAGCTGAGATACTTTTTATTGATACTGGTTGTATAGCAGGAATACAATGGGTCATCTTCTCCTTATTACGAGCTAAATCAATTACCTCATCAAATGATTTGGATTGAATATAAACTTGCCAATTGAGCTGATCAAACATCGTAAAAGTCTTAACCATTACATCAGCATGCTTAAAATTCTCAAACGATTTATACCTATTAACACCACCATATCCCCCTTCGCGATGCGATGCAGGGATGGTATCTGCTTCAAAAATTGCTCGGTAAATATGGTTATCGCGCTTTTGAAGATCATTTACCAGAAGTGCCTTTTCACTTATTTTTCGTTGGAATAATTCGTATTTAAGAACAATGTCTGCAATGTCGCGTTTAATATTCTTTTCTTTAGGTGTATCTAAAAATAGTGAATAAATATAAGTTAAAGTTGCGGCCAATAGTAGGTTAACAAATAAATGAATTGCTATCTTTGCAATCTTTTTACGAAGGGGATGCGAGATTACATCAAAAGTTAAAGTATGAGGATTAAATTTGTATTTTTCTTTTGCCATCTCTTTTATTTAAAGCACTTTAAAACGATTCTATTTTGACCAACGTCGACAAATCTAATGTAAATATTTATTTTTGCAAAGTTTTTGGTAAAAAAAATGGGATTAAATTGTAAAGTGACATGAAATAAAGTATTATATTTTAGCTGATTATGGTTATTTTGTTTATTGTTTAACATCTAGTTTATCGAACATATTTTTGATAAAACGGTTTAAAACATTGGCTTGAAGATAAAATAATAAAACATTCATTTTTAAATAGTTGTTTAACTAAATCTTTTTAGTATGAAATCTAGCGAAATCAGACAAGCGTTTCTTGACTTTTTTCGTGGTAAGGCACATCAAATTGTACCATCGGCACCGATGGTTGTAAAAAATGATCCTACCCTAATGTTTACAAATGCTGGCATGAACCAGTTCAAGGATATTTTTCTTGGAAACTCTCCTGTTAAACATCCACGTATTGCGAACACTCAGAAATGCCTTCGCGTTTCGGGAAAGCATAACGACCTCGAAGAGGTTGGTCACGATACATATCACCATACCATGTTCGAGATGCTTGGTAACTGGTCGTTTGGTGACTACTTTAAGGAGGAAGCCATAGATTGGGCTTGGGAATTCCTAGTAGATGTGCTCAAGATAGATAAAAATAATCTATATGTAACTGTTTTTGAGGGCAGTCCAGAGGAAGGGCTTGAGATGGATAAAGAAGCCTTTAACTTTTGGAAAAAGCACATCCCCGAAAATAGAATTCTAATGGGCTCCAAGAAAGATAATTTCTGGGAAATGGGCGAGTCGGGTCCTTGCGGTCCTTGTTCCGAAGTTCATGTCGATATCAGAAATGCTGACGAGAAGAAAGCAATTCCTGGCGATAAAATGGTGAACACAGGCCATCCTCAAGTTATTGAGATTTGGAACCTTGTATTCATCCAGTTTAACCGCAAAGCCAACGGTCAGCTAGAACCGCTACCAGCAAAGCATGTTGATACGGGTATGGGTTTCGAGCGTCTTTCGATGGTTATCCAAGGCAAGCAGAGCAACTACGATACTGATATTTTCCAACCAATCATTGGCGAAATTTCTAAGATGTGCGGTTTTGAATATGGCAAAGATGTAAAGCTTGATATTGCTATGAGGGTTATAGCTGACCATTTAAGAACTGTTTCATTCTCTATTGCTGATGGCCAACTTCCTTCAAACGTTAAAGCGGGTTACGTAATTCGCCGTATCCTTCGTCGTGCTGTTCGTTACGGCTATACATTTTTGAATTTCCGCGAGCCATTTATCAACAAACTTGTTCCCGTTTTGGCTGTTGAAATGGGTAGATTCTTCCCAGAATTGAATTCTCAAAAAGATTTAATTATCAAGGTTATACACGAAGAAGAGGCTTCATTCCTACGCACTCTTGAAACTGGTATTAAAATGCTAGATGGCATTATGGATAATACCCGAAAAAATAAAAAAGAAGAAATATCAGGAAAAGACGCATTTGTCCTATATGATACATTCGGTTTTCCAATCGACCTTACTGAGTTAATTCTTCGAGAGAACAACCTAAAGGTTGATATGGAAGGCTTTAAAGTTGAGCTGGAGGCTCAAAAAGAACGTTCTCGTTCTGCCTCGTCCGTTGAAACTCACGATTGGCAAGAACTTTATAAGATTAATGAGGTTGAGTTTGTTGGTTACGATTCGCTTGAGGCTGAGGTTCGCATCTCGAAATATAGAACCGTTAAAACTAAAGGTAAAGAGCAATATCAGCTAGTTTTCGATAAAACTCCTTTCTATGCTGAATCAGGTGGTCAAGTTGGTGATGCAGGTACAATTGAAGCTAATGGTGAGGTCATTAATGTTGAGAATACTATCAAAGAAAATAATCTCAGTATTCATTTAGCCGATAAACTTCCTACTAATCCCAATGCCATTTTTAAAGCAAAAGTTAATTTTGATAAAAGGGTTAGTACAGCAAATAATCACTCTGCAACCCACTTGCTTCATCATGCGCTTCGCAGTGTTTTAGGAACTCATGTTGAGCAAAAAGGTTCGTTGGTTAACCCTGATTATCTTCGCTTTGACTTTGCTCACTTCCAAAAGGTGACTGATGAAGAGATTCGTAAGGTTGAGATTTTAGTTAATCAAAAGATAAGACAAAACTTGCCACTCGATGAGCATCGTAATGTTCCTATGGAACATGCTAAGAATATGGGTGCAATGGCTCTTTTTGGCGAGAAATATGGTGATTCAGTACGTGTTATTCGTTTTGGCGACTCCATTGAACTTTGTGGTGGTACCCACGTTTCTGCAACTGGTCAAATAGGTTTCATCAAAGTTATATCCGAAGGTGCTATTTCTGCTGGTGTTAGAAGGATTGAAGCAATTACTGGTGTAAAGGCTGAAGAGTTTTTATATTCTCAAATAGATACTATTAAAGAGGTAAAGCAAATATTAGGCAACCCGGTTCATCTACTACAGGGAGCCTCAAAACTTGCTGAAGAGAACGCTAACCTCAGAAAGGAGATTGAGGGGATGATGAAAGAGAAGGTTCATGCACTTAAGAAATCCTTAAAATCATCAGTTTCATTAAAAAATGGGGTAAACATAATTGCCCAAAAGATTGAGATTTCAAGTCCTGATGCTGTTAAAGATTTGGCATTTCAGCTGAAGAATGAGGTTGAGAACCTTTTCCTTGTGCTAGGCTCAACATCCGATGGCAAAGCGATGCTAACTGTAATGGTTGATGAGAAGCTTATTGAATCTCATAAGTTAAATGCTTCAAATATTGTAAGAGAAGCAGCAAAAGAGATTCAAGGTGGTGGTGGTGGTCAGCCATTCTACGCAACGGCTGGAGGGAAAAATCCATCGGGTATTGATGCTGCTATAGCTAAAGCGGTGAGCCTGATTGGTTAATTTAAAACCATTTTGTTAATAAAAATTTGATGTGAGATTTTGATGGTTTAATCTTTTCGTTTTACATTTGCTCGATTATTTAACCGACATGAATCAAACAAAAGAAAAGTTATTATCGCAAAAGCACACTGGTTTCGAAGATTTATCTACATTTTTTAATATTTCAAGTCTGCCACTATCGGCAGACTTTTTTTTTATCAATATTCATCTTACTCCAGTTGCTGAAACCAATGAACTTTCTTCACTAACATATTTTCTAAATTCAAGGTCGGTTTATCTCCGACCTTTTTTATGCCATAATCCCAACATAAAATGAATAGTACAAAAGCAAAACTGGTTTTAGAAGATGGCACGGTGCTTATGGGAACATCCTTTGGATATCAAGGAGGTTCGGCAGGTGAACTAGTCTTCAACACTGCCATGACGGGCTACCCCGAAAGTTTAACCGATGCCTCTTACCGTGGTCAAATCCTTGTAGCAACTTATCCGTTAATAGGTAATTACGGCGTGCCAGGGAAAGCAACCGAAAATGATATCTTTCAATTTTGGGAATCGGACAAGATTCAGGTGTCAGGGTTAGTTGTTTCGGAGTATAGCGAATGTTACAGTCACTGGAATGCCCAGATGAGCCTTTCGCAATGGCTTATCGAGCATAAAATTCCTGCAATATCTGGTATTGATACTCGTGCGCTTACAAAAAAACTTAGGGAGAAAGGTACAACCCTTGCCAAAATTGAGTTTGAAGATAAAATCGATTTCATCGATCCAAATCAGGAGGACTTGGTTGGACAGGTTTCGATTAAAGAGAAAAAGATATACGGAAACGGCAAGTATCGCATAACGCTTGTGGATTGTGGCATAAAAAACAATATCATCCGATGCTTGATTAATCGCGATACCACTGTTACAAGAGTACCATACAATTACAACTTCAATAACGATGAGTGGGATGGACTTTTCCTTTCCAACGGTCCAGGCAACCCAAAGATGAACGAGGCAACCATTCAAAACCTTCGAAAAGCCCTAGAGGGCGATAAACCCATAATGGGAATCTGCCTTGGCAACCAGCTAATGGCTTTGGCTGCTGGGGCCGATACTTATAAGCTTCCATATGGACATCGAAGCCATAACCAACCAGTGATTATGAAAGGGACGGATAGATGTTTTATTACCTCACAAAATCATGGCTTTGCGATTGACACCTCAACTTTACCAAGTGAATGGGAGGTTCTTTTCGAGAATGCTAACGATGGAACATGCGAAGGGATTAAGCACAAATCCAAGCCATTTTTTGCAGCACAGTTTCACCCCGAAGCATCTGGTGGTCCAACCGATACAGAATTCCTGTTTGATGAATTCCTTAAACAAGTTGAAAGTAGTAAGTAGCAAATCACCTCTCAAAAAATTGAAAAATGAAAAAACAATATAAAAAGATACTAGTTCTTGGTTCGGGAGCACTTAAAATTGGTGAAGCTGGTGAGTTCGATTACAGCGGATCGCAAGCGCTGAAAGCGCTTAAAGAGGAAGGTATCAAAACAATCCTTATCAACCCTAACATTGCAACGGTTCAAACTAGCAAAGGCGTTGCCGACAAGGTTTACTTTCTTCCGGTAACACCCTATTTTGTTGAAAGGGTTATCGAGATTGAAAAACCCGATGGCATATTCCTTTCGTTCGGAGGACAAACCGCGCTAAACTGCGGTACAAACCTTTACAATACGGGTATTCTATCAAAACACAATATTGATGTGCTTGGCACACCAGTTGAAACTATCATCAATACCGAAGATCGTGAACTCTTTGCAGGTAAACTTCACGAGATTGATGTTAAAACACCAAAAAGCATTGCCGTAAACAACATCGATGATGCAATAAAAGCGGCGCATTCAATTGGTTTCCCCCTAATAATAAGAGCAGCCTTTACTTTAGGAGGACAAGGAAGCGGCTTTTGTTCAAACGATGAAGAGCTCAGAACCTTAGCAACGAATGCATTTTCGTACTCACCTCAAATACTGGTAGAGGAATCGCTAAAAGGATGGAAAGAAGTTGAGTACGAAGTGGTACGCGACCGATTTGACAACTGTATCACGGTTTGTAACATGGAAAACTTCGACCCGCTTGGAATCCATACTGGAGAAAGTATTGTTGTTGCTCCATCGCAAACGCTATCCAACTCAGAGTATCACAAATTAAGGTCGCTTGCAATAAAGATAATTCGCCATCTAGGCGTTGTTGGCGAATGCAACGTTCAATATGCTCTCGACCCCAATAGCGAGGACTATAGGGTAATTGAGGTTAATGCTCGCCTATCGCGCTCATCAGCCTTAGCATCTAAAGCAACTGGATATCCCTTGGCTTTCATTGCTGCAAAACTAGGTTTAGGGTATGGACTACATCAACTAAAAAATGCCGTAACACAAACAACTACTGCATGTTTCGAGCCTGCGCTCGATTACATCGTTGTTAAAATTCCTCGCTGGGATTTGAATAAGTTTCAAGGCGTTACTCGCGAAATTGGCTCATCGATGAAGAGCGTTGGCGAAGTTATGGCAATAGGACGTACCTTCGAGGAAGCCATTCAAAAGGGATTAAGAATGGTTGGACAAGGAATGCATGGGTTGGTGGGCAATCCAAAATTAACTTACCCAAACCTCGAGGAGTCACTCTCCCACCCTACCGATCAGCGAATATTTGCGGTTGCCGAAGCGCTTGAAAAGGGTTGGTCCATCGAAAAGATACATCAGCTAACTGCCATTGATGTATGGTTCTTAGAAAAACTGGCTAATATCACATCATTCAAACATAAGATTGAAAGCATTAAATCGGTTGAAATGCTAGATCGTGAAACCCTTTTGCACGCAAAGCGAATGGGATTCTCCGATTTTCAGATTGCAAGGCTAATCCTAAATCCCCAGCCCGATGAAATTGAACGCTGTCAAGGTCTTGTCAGACAGCATCGCCAGAAATTGGGAATAAATCCAGTTATCAAGCAAATTGATACGCTTGCTGCTGAGTATCCATCATCAACGGCTTACATGTATGCCACATACAGCGGTGATGAAAACGACATCATAAACGACAAAAAAGATAAATCGGTTATTGTGCTTGGCTCAGGAGCTTATCGCATCGGGAGTTCAGTTGAGTTCGATTGGTGTACAGTGAGCGCTGTAAGCGAAATCAGAAAACTTGGCTACCGTTCGGTTATGATCAATTACAATCCCGAAACGGTTAGCACAGATTACGATATCTGCGATAGGCTCTACTTCGATGAGCTAACCTTTGAGAGGGTTATGGATATCATTGAAGTTGAAAAACCCATTGGAGTTATTGTTTCGGTTGGAGGACAAATCCCCAACAATCTTGCCATGAGGCTACATAAAGCAGGCGTTAAAATCCTTGGAACTACACCAGAGAATATTGATAGAGCAGAAGATCGTCAGAAGTTCTCCGAGATGCTTGATAGGCTTGAGATAGACCAACCACGATGGAAACAACTCTCGACCTTTGAGGAGGTTGAGCGTTTTGTTGATGAGGTTGGATATCCTGTGCTTATTCGCCCATCATACGTTCTATCGGGCTCTGCAATGAATGTGGTCTCAAACCAAGAAGAGTTGAGAGATTACCTACAACTTGCTGCAAATGTTTCGAAGAATCACCCAGTTGTTGTGAGCGAGTTCATCGAAGGTGCAAAAGAGATTGAGTTCGATGCGGTTGCCAATAACGGGGAAGTTGTTTTTGATGCAATCTCAGAGCACGTTGAGTTTGCAGGTGTTCACTCAGGCGATGCGACGCTAGTATTTCCTCCGCAGAAGTTATACTTCGAAACCATCCGCCGAATCCGAAGAATTGCTCGCGATATTGCCAAAGAGCTAAATATTACAGGGCCTTTTAATATGCAACTACTTGCCAAAAATAA
>JBPXJX010000608.1:0-1560 GCA_051715525.1 Bacteroidales bacterium | reverse complement strand
TAATTAAAGTTATGATCGAAAAAACACAAACATTCTACGAAAGGAATGCAGTAGTTCTTAAGGTTGGAGCAATTGGTATTATGATTCTTCTTCTATTAATCCCAATGACAATGATCCAGTCGCTAGTAATGGAGCGACAATCAAGGCTTATGGAGGCAACTACAGAAATTAGCTCCAAATGGGGCAACAAACAAGAACTTAGTGGGCCAATTCTGGCTGTGCCCTATGTGCAAATTGAACCTGGACTAAAGCAAGGAGAGGAAATAACCACCTATCATACGGCCTATTTTCTTCCGGAAAACTTAAAAATTGATGGAAAGATTATACCCGAGGTACGTCAACGAGGGCTTTTTAAAGTTGTCGTTTATACTTCAAACTTAAAGGTTGATGGAAGCTTCAAGGCTCCCTCGTTGGATATGGTAAACAAAAAAATAAGGGTGAACTGGAAAGAGGCCTATATCACTATTGGTATTTCCGATTTAAGGGGTATAAGAGAGAATATTGATTTTAAATGGAACGACAAAAGCATGATTTGCGAGCCAGGGGTAAAAACCAACGAACTGGTTACCTCTGGGGTAACAATTAATAATCTTTTCAGCGAAGAATTGGAGAATAAAGATTACAACTTCTCGTTTGATGTAGCGCTAAACGGATCGCAGGGAATGAACTTTGTACCAATTGGGAAGGAAACAAATGTTTCGGTTGAGTCTTCGTGGGCAAACCCAAGCTTTGATGGCTCGTTCTTACCCTTCGAAAGGAATATCTCTGAAAAAGGGTTTGATGCTAAATGGAAAGTTCTTGAGCTAAACAGGAATTATCCTCAAAAATGGATTGATGACAGAGTAAGGCTCGATAATTCTGCTTTTGGAGTCAACTTACTACTACCAGTAGAATCATATCAAATTACGGAGCGCTCGATGAAGTATGCTATACTGTTTATTGCACTAACATTTATGACATTCTTTTTTGTTGAAGTACTTCGTAAAATGAGGGTTCACCCTATTCAGTACATTCTGGTCGGCTTTGGATTGCTTCTTTTCTACCTTCTACTCCTTTCGCTATCCGAGCAGATGAGCTTTAACATGGCTTACATAATTGCTACTATTGGCATTGTAACCATGATAACAAGCTACGCTCATAGCATTTTTAAGAACGTTAGGTTAACCACAATCCTGTCGTCGATTCTGATTCTACTTTACGGGTTCCTATTTGTCCTACTACAGCTTCAGGATTATGCGCTATTGATGGGAAGCGTTGGGCTATTCCTAATCCTTGCCTCGGTGATGTACCTATCGCGTAAAATTAACTGGTACGCGCTAAACGGAGCCAAAACCGATGATGAGCATTCAGGCATAAAAGAATAAATCTTACAGTAAAAACAAAAAAGATGTATTTAGCGAGATATCTAAGTACATCTTTTTTTATTGCTTAAAGTTTGATTGTAAAAATCTTTAACACGAAGGTCACTAAGTACGCCACAAAGTTCACAACGTATTTATCTACAATATCTTTGATTTACTTCTTAGTGTATCCTTTGTGTCCTTTGTGGTTAAAAAATAT
>JBPXJX010000607.1:0-2086 GCA_051715525.1 Bacteroidales bacterium | reverse complement strand
AAAAAATGGTTGCCCAAAAACAAAATAAGTTAAACTAAATAATGGAGGATTAAACAATGTTCCCAACAATTAGACGTAAAGCGATGTTGCCAACTTTCAACAACGAATTTTTTGGCGACGACATGTTTTCAAGATTTTTTGAAAACCCTGTAAACACAACAATGCCAGCCGTAAATATTAGGGAAGGCAAAGAGGAGTTTACCATTGAGGTGGCTGCCCCTGGGTTCGACAAAAAGGATTTCAAGATCGACCTTAACAACAACATTCTTGAAATCTCGAGCGAGAAAGAGGTTAAAAACGAAGAAACCGAAGAAAAACTAAGACGCTGCGAGTTTCAATACGCCTCGTTTAAAAGGTTCTTCACCTTGCCCGATACCGTTGAGTCGGATAAGATAAAGGCCACTTACAAGGATGGTATACTAAACGTAGTAATTCCTAAAAAGGAGGAAGCAAAAGTGAAACCTGTTCGCCAGATTTCAATCTCGTAAGGTTTATAGGTTAGGTTAAAATGCAAAAGAGGTAAGTGATTTTTCACTTACCTCTTTTTGTTTATGGTGGTTAATCCTTGTTAGCGCTCATCTCCTGATGAGTGCTTTGGTTAATTAAAACCCATTTTGTTTACACAGAACGCACGCGACTGGAAGACACGCGCGAACGAGGGGTTTTCTCTATAATTTTTCCTTTATCTTATTCAAAATTTGTTCTTCAAATTTTTTCTTTTCCTTATTGTTTTCTTTACGACTAAAGTCTTTGTTAATCAATTTCCAATTACCAAGTATTAAACCTTCATTGATACTTACAAAAGCAAATGTTGTTTTTCCCTTTTCTGCCGGCCGTGTCCAAGTAAATATTATTTTATTTTCTTTAGGAAAATAAAAATAAACAATATACCAATGATTTGGTTCTTTCGATTGTTCATCAATCAAATCCCAAGTCGACTGGCCATCAATTGTAACTTTTGGAACTATGTATTCAGGGTGTTCTTGCTTAAATTCTTTTATTGCAGTTTTTACTTGCTCTTCTGAATAATTCAACTCATAAGTTTCAGCATAAGGGTAACTACCAGGAGCAAAGTTACAGGCGGTAATCTTTATAAGAAAAACCAACACTAAAAAACTTTTAATATATACAATAATTGTTTTCATTAGGAAATATTAATGTTTATGGATAGTTGGAGCATTGTTTACTCCTTGATTACTGATGTTGTACCATATAATTGTTTCCCCCGCTAAGCGTAGTTTCCAAACTACGCTTGGTTAAATTGCGGTCTCCTGACCGCTCTAAACAAACAAATATATTCTCTTTGATTGTTGTAAAGTTAAAAGTTTTACTAATAATGTGTAAACTAACTTTAAGTTGTATTGTATGCGGTCTGGATACCGCTGCTTAGCAACGACGAAGTTACGCTACGCTAACCGATCGCACCTTGCGAGTTCGCTGAAAGCAAACTTCGCCGAGCCGAGGGGCTGCGGTTAGTCTATGCCAGTTGCAAAGTAGTTGGCTAAAAAGAACGCACGGGTTAATTCAAACCCAAAGGCTTTAAATATAGAACGCACGCGTCTGAAAGACGCGCGCGAACGAGGGACTTTTAACTTTTCAATACTACAAATACTCCATATGCTCCTGATCGGTAATTTTTTCGCAGTAATGGCATTTTAACGTAACGTTTTTCTTATCTACCACTTTAAAACGAGTATTTACCTTCTCATTATTGGTTATACATTTGGGGTTCATGCATTTTACAATACCTCCTATTTCCTCAGGAACCTCAACAAGCATCTTATCTACAACATTATAATCCTTAATGATATTTAGCTTTGCCAATGGAGCAACCATAGCAATACGGTTAATCTCATCCTTTTCGAAGTACTTGTCGGCTATTTTAATGATAGCCTTTTTTCCCATCCTTTTGCTCTCGAGGTTGGTTCCAAAGGTTATTTGCGACCCAATTCTATCAAGTCCTAAAATGGTAATAACCTTAAAAAGGTTTTGAGCTGGGATATGATCGATTACCGTTCCGTTCTGAATTGCGCTTACGCTTAGCTGTTTTATATCTTTCATAATAAATTCGATTTTAAGGGTTTTT
>JBPXJX010000606.1:0-1228 GCA_051715525.1 Bacteroidales bacterium | reverse complement strand
TCTATCCTAATACCTCCTATTGAAGCCCCTCCAGCATGTCCACCCTCAGCGAATGCAAAATATGGGACAAGAACCAATGCCGCTATTGTAAACAGCCATTTTAATACTTTTGATGCCATAGATTTAAGTTGTTTTTTAGTTTGGTTATCAGTTAATAACAGTTAAATGGTATATTGGTTTTATATTATTTCAACTATTTTACTAAACCCGAAAATCCCATAAATGCTAATGAAAGCAATCCTGCTGTTACAAGAGAAATTGGGAAACCTTTCATACCTTTTGGATACCCTGTAAGCTCCATCTGCTCACGAATACCAGCCATCAAAATCATTGCAAGTGTAAAGCCAACGGCAGTTGCCGAAGCGTAAACCACACTCTGAATAAGATTATAATTCTTTTGAATAGCCAAAATTGCTATACCAAGCACAGCACAGTTTGTTGTAATCAGCGGAAGGTAAATTCCAAGCGCTTGATACAAAGAAGGCGTTGCCTTCTTAAGAATAATCTCAACTACCTGCACAAGAAAAGCAATGATAAAAATGAAGCAGATTGTCTGCATAAACTCGATATGCAGCGGAACAAGAATATAAAAGTTAATGAAATAGGTAACAAAGTTTGCTAATGCCATCACAAACACAACGGCAGCACCCATCCCAATTGATGTTCCAACCTTATTCGAAACACCTAAAAATGGGCAAATGCCTAAGAACTGAGCTAGTACAACATTGTTTACTATCAGTGCAAGAATAATTATATTGATAAATTCCATATTCGTAATAATTAGATGTTATACTTTGCTTTAACCCTATTGAAGATGGCGATTAGATAACCGTAGGTTATAAACGCACCTGGAGGAAGAATGAAAAGAAGCATTGTTTTTGCATTCTCGGCAACAACAGGAACATTAAAAATTGAGCCGTTCCCCAATAGTTCGCGAATTGATCCCATTAATGTAATTGCCATTGTAAAACCTAAGCCCATTCCTAAACCATCGAGGATGGAACTTTTAACCTCATTCTTTTGAGCAAATGCCTCGGCTCTACCAAGAATGATACAGTTTACAACAATCAGTGGAATGAAAATGCCAAGTGTTTTATAGATATCGGGAACAAAAGCTTTCATAACCAAATCGACAATGGTTACAAAGGTTGCGATAACCACAATAAACGCAGCAATACGAACCTTATCTGGAATAAAATTCTTTAGCGCAGCGATAAAAAGGTTTGAA
>JBPXJX010000605.1:0-1308 GCA_051715525.1 Bacteroidales bacterium | reverse complement strand
TAGGTCGATTGGGTATCCATCAGCACCGATGAGGATTATGTAAAACCATTAATCCTACTATTTAAACATCGAGGATAATAAATGTGAACTATGAAGATTAAATTATTCATACTACTTTTTTTAGCAAATATTGCTGTTTTCGCCCAGGAATCGCCTTATTCTGTTAAAACAAAACTATCAAACGATTTTGTTTTAATAGGCGATCGGGTTGAGCTAACCATTTCAGTTCTAACTCCTGAGTCAGGTAAGGTTATTTTCCCAACCCTCAGCGATTCATTGATGAAAGGGGTTGAGTTTTTTAAAAAGCCTGTAATAGAAACGGTTATGCTAAAAGATAAAAAGCGCGAGCAAATACTAAAACTATACGTAACCTGTTTCGATAGCGGAGCTTACCAATTGCCCGAACTTAAGATTGCTGTGACTGATGGTGGTAAAACGGATACTATTTTATCAAAATCTTTATTACTTACAGTAAATTCTATTCCTCGTGATAAAGATGCTAAAGATATTAGGGATATCAAACCTCCTATTGAAGAGCCATTAACCATGAAAGAGGTTGCACCATTTGCTTTTGGAGGATTACTGCTGGCTGCGCTTATCTTTTTACTTATAATCTACCTAAAAAGAAGAAAAGAGAATCGTCCATTCGGCTTTTTACAGAAACCGATTGAACCACCTCATGTTATTGCTCTTAGGGAGCTTGAAAAGATTCAGCAAGAGAAACTATATACCTCTGAGAACCATAAATACTACTATACACGACTAATAGATGTGTTGAGGGTTTATATTGAGGGAAGGTATCAGGTAAATGCTATGGAGCAAACAACTGAAGAAATATTATTTGAGTTGAAACAAGTAGGGTTTCCCGTTGATGAGCAATATCATAAACTTCAGGAAACATTAACACTTGCCGATTTGGTAAAGTTTGCCAAGTTTACTCCAATGTTATCAGATAACGAGAATTGCTTAAAAGTTGCCGTTGAATTTGTTGAGTCAACAAAGTTGATTGAGGAGGTTAGGTATGAGGAGGTAAGGGTAGATGAAACCGAAGTTAATGATAATTTATCAATTGAAAAAGATAAAACGATAAACTAGCGATGAGCCAATATATATTTGCACACCCAAAATTTTTATACCTGCTATTGCTTATTCCTGCAATGGTTGCATGGTATATCTTTCGCCAAAAGGATTCAAAGGCAAGTTTGCAAATATCTACATTACAGAGTTTTGCAAAATCTCCTGTTTCCATTAAGGTTTACCTAAGGCATATTCTTTTTGCCATACGTGTTATTGTTATTGCTTTAATAG
>JBPXJX010000604.1:0-1285 GCA_051715525.1 Bacteroidales bacterium | reverse complement strand
TAATTCTAATAGTGGTACCTTTTATTCGTATTTAAATTCGCCAAGCGATAGTGAGAGCATATCAAATAACGAAGTTTATCGGATTGTCGAGGATTTTAAAGGAACGCTTTGGATAGGAACTAGTGGAGGTGGGCTTAATAGCTTCGATCCTACCACGGGTAAATTTAAATCCTACACATTCAACCCATTTATAAAACAATGCATTTCAAGTAATTTTATTTATACCCTTCTCGATGATAATTTGGGCTCAATTTGGATTGGAACCGATGGAGGAGGGCTAAATAGATTTCACAAGTCTAGTGAGTCATTTACAGTATATAAAAGTAATCCCAAAGATTCTTTAAGTATATCGGATAATATAATCATTTGTATCTATAAGGATATTCAAGGTAAGTTGTGGCTTGGAACAAGGCAAGGAGGGCTTAATATATTTGATCCTAAAACAGGTAGATCGATTTGTTATAAGCATAATCCCAAAGATAAACACAGCCTTACAAATAACTCTGTTCTTTCAATAGTTGAAGATACATTTGGAACAATTTGGCTAGGAACTGATGGGGGAGGTTTAAATAGAGTTAGCATAGATGGTAAGGGAAAACTACGTTTTAAAAGTTATACAACGCAAAATGGTCTTTCGAACGATTGCATCTATGGTATTATTTTCGATAAAAATGGGCAACTATGGTTAAGTACAAATAAAGGGATTTCTCGATTTTCGCCATATGCCGATAGTAAAGGAAAGGTTTTTGCAGAAAAACCCTTAGTGCAAAATTTTGATTATTTAGATGGTCTCCCTAGCAACGAATTCAATACAAATGCATATTATCAGGATAAAAACGGAACAATCTACTTCGGAACTATTTCAGGAGCTGTTTATTTTAATCCAGATAGTGTAGTCGAAAATTACTTTAAACCACCTGTAGTGATTACAGGGTTCAGCCTTTTTAATAAAAATGTTGAAGTTGACCACTTTGCTAAAGAGATAAAAAAGGGTCGTAACCTCAAAATTATTAATAAAAATGGTAATTACTTTTTACCTCAATCAATTTCTAAAGTTAAAGGGTTAACCCTAACTGCAAATGAAAAGGTATTTACGCTTGAATTCGCATCGCTCGACTTTTCGATTCCTCAAAAGAATAAGTACGAATATATAATGGAGGGATTTGATAAAGAATGGAGCAGTATTGGATCAAAAAGAAGTGCTACTTATACTAACTTACCAAATGGAAGCTATACCTTTAAAGTAAGGGGAACCAATTGTGACGACAAATGGAGCGATGACCTT
>JBPXJX010000603.1:0-5351 GCA_051715525.1 Bacteroidales bacterium | reverse complement strand
AGAAGGTATAAGGTGTTGAAGGTAACGTATCAGTGTATTTACCCGCTTTATCAGAATGTTTAAATACCCATGAGGCTATGCTGATTTCATTATCGGAGAGGGTTACCAATGATTCTGATTCAACACCTTCATTAAGTTTATTCTGCTCGTTTTTAAGAATTATGGCTGAGTCGACTCTGAAATACTTTTTTACATACGTTATAGCCACTTTGGTAACATTGTCGTAACCAGATTTTGTGGCAAGTTCTTTGGCTAGCTGGTAAAGAGCCTGAGTTCGCTCTTCACGAACTCTTATTTTTTTCTCTTGTCCTCTTATTCGAGACGTTAAAATACCATTTAGTAATGCAATAATGAAAAACATTACTAGCATTAGGATATCAACGGGTTTATCGATATGTAGAGTGAATTGAGGAGGGATGAAGAAGTAATCCCAAATAACAGCACAAAGTGTTGCTGCAAGAAGTATTGGTCCTGTTCCTAGGAAAATGGCTAAAATTGAAACTAAAATAAGGAGAGCAAAAGAAACTGCCTGATAACCAATTAGGTCTCTTATTGTGTAGCAAATTATTGATGAGACTAATACAAATGCAAGAGATGTTAGGTATTGTCTTGCCCCTGATGTAAATGATGGAATAGAGACCTGACTCTTAAATTTATCTTTGGCTTGACTATCTGCTCCGAAGATGTAGACATCAATGTTACCGCTATATCGAATAAGCCGATTGACGAAATTTCCAAGTTTAAGTAAGGATACAATATTTCTGACCCGAGGTTTTCCAACTAAGATATGAGTAACGTTTTCCTTTGGTCAAAGTCGATAATGGCCTTAACAGTATCAAAGTGCGTTATAATTCTAAACTTGATACCAAGCTGCTTGGCTATTTTTATATTTTTATCGAGCTCTTCTCGTTCCTTCTGGGAGAATTTTTGTGATGTTTCAACGTAAATGGCTTGAATATTTGAACCCAATGAGTAGGAGAGGGTTTTTGCCCATCGAAGGAGCTTGCCAGAATTTGGGCTTGGCCCAACAGCAACTAAAAGATGTAGTCCCGATTTCCAAGGTCCTCTAATCCTTTTGTACTGTAAATAATCGTGCAGTTGCTTATCAACCCGATCTGCAACTAGTCGAAGCGCCATCTCTCGTAAAGCATTGATATTGCCTTTTCGGAAAAAATTCTCAACAGCCTCCTTTGAGCGCTCAGGGGTATAAACTTTGCCTTCGGATAATCTCTGTAATAGCTCCTCGGGTGTAAGATCAATCAATTCTACCTCATCGGCTCTTTCAAATATCTCATCGGGAACGGTTTCTCTAACAACAATGCCTGTGATTTGAGCAACTGTTTCGGAGCGACTTTCGATATGCTGTACGTTTAACGTGGTGTACACGTTAATTCCATTCTCGAGCAACTCCTGCACATCTTGATGCCTTTTGGCATGCCGACTTCCGGGCGAGTTGGTATGGGCAAGCTCATCTACAAGAACAACATTGGGCTTTCTAGCAATGATTGTGTCTAAATCCATTTCATGGATAGAAGTGGATTTGTATTCCACGTTAACCCTTGGTATAACCTCAAACCCTTTGACCAGATCTTCGGTTTCTTTCCGTTTATGGGTTTCGATATAGCCAATGATTACATCAAGTCCTTTTAACTTTTCTGCATGTGCTGTTTGAAGCATGGTGTAAGTTTTACCAACACCTGCGCACATTCCAAAGAAGATTTTTAGCTTGCCTCGCCTACTTTTCTCCTCATCAAGTTTGAGCGATGCAAGTAAATCGTCTGGATTCGGCCTATCCTCAGTGTAATCCATTTATTGGTTCTTGTTTTCTATTTTCGAAACTAATTCAATGGCTTCTTTTTCAAGAGTTTTAATTTTACCTATTAGAATTTTAAGTTCTTCAAGTTCATTAGTGTTGATGCTATTCTTTAATGGTTCAATAACTTCGTTAAATAAATTGATCTCCGGCTTGCCCAGCTTATCAGCCATTTGATTAACTATTGTTGCAATTTCACTCAGTTCATCGTTACCCGAAATGTTGAATTGTTGAATATAGTTGCTTGCTGAAAGATTTTTAACACCATTGAAAAGTTTGTAAAATCTTTCGTTAAAGTACGACGAAAATATAAAAGTATAACCGTAAGCTATCAAAAAGCAAATGGTTCCGATAAAAGTCATCTGTAGAGTTGCTTTTTTAGCAGATACTTTGGCATCATCGGTTTTAAGTTCTATTGCACTTTCATTCATCTGAGATAAGAGCGTAAGTTTATCGTTTGTTGTAATAAACTTAGTTTGTAGTAGAAGAACTTTATCTGCTTGAATTGGCGAATTATATAGGGAACTAACCATGGATTTATAGCCTAGATAACTCTTTTCTATGTTTGAGGCTAGGGTATCTTCGCCCACTTCGGTGATATTATTTTTTTCGAGAAACAGTGATTTTTCAAAAAGCGCAAGCATTTTTGAAGTTAACGATGTATCTATAACCTTACCTTGAATGTAGCTATTTGTAACCTCTGTGTTGATTTTTAGAAGGTCATTTGACATATCTCTTGCATAAACAACCGAGAAATGATTCTCTTTAAGTATTGCACTGGTTTTGTTTGAAAGGTTGTTTAAATAGTATGCTGATGTTACTGAAAGTAAAAGTATTATGGCAACAAAAAGCATCATTCCAATTATGAATTTTTTGCTTCGAATTGTTGTTTTCATGGCTTTAGTTTTATGAATTAATTATTTGTTAAGATCATTACAGGCTTTATCAAGCGCCATATTTAGTTTGAGCACGTTTACCCTTGGCTCACCTAAAAGAGAGAATTGAAGATTTTCAGTTTCATGCTGCACAAGTTTTATTAGCACTTCTTTTTGAGATGGGTTAAGATTTCTTGCATTTGCAATTCTATTAATTTGAAGCAATGCCGCTTTAGGCGAGATATCTGGGTCAATTCCGCTTGCTGAAGTGAAAAGCATTTCTGCAGGAAGGTTGGCCAAACTATCAAGTTGATTATCAGTAATAAAATTTTGCTTACGTTCAGCAACCAGTTTCTTCAATTTTGAACTTGTTAAACCTAAATTTGACCCTCCTGATGGCATAGGATTATAATCGATTGCCGATGGGCGTGATGAGAAATAAATTGAAGAGTCGAATTTTTGGCCTATTAGTGAACTGCCAATCGCTTTACCTTCTTTATATATTAAGCTTCCCTTTGCTTTTGTTGGGGAAAATAGCTGCGCTATTCCTGTTATTGCGAGTGGGTAGATAATCCCAGTTAGAACAGTGAAAAACAAGAATATTTTTAGTGATATTAGGATTGTTTTCATGATTACAAGTTTATTAGCATATCAATAAGTTTGATTCCAATAAAAGGTGCCACGATACCCCCTAATCCAAAAATCAACAGGTTACGAGATAACGCCTTATTAGCAGGAACAGGCCTATACGCTACACCCTTTAAAGCAAGCGGAACAAGAAGGATTATGATGATTGCATTAAATATTACTGCGCTGAGTATTGCGCTTTCCGAAGAACCAAGTTTCATAATATTCAAAATTGATAGCGGGCCTGTACCATTCGTTGAGTATAACGACATGGCGATGGCGGGTATGATTGCAAAGTATTTTGCAATATCGTTGGCAATGCTAAATGTTGTTAAAGACCCTCTAGTCATTAGCAATTGTTTACCAACTTCAACCACTTCAATTAATTTAGTTGGGTTGCTGTCGAGATCTACCATGTTGCCAGCCTCACGAGCAGCCTGAGTTCCCGAATTCATAGCAATGCCAATATCGGCTTGGGCTAATGCTGGCGCATCGTTAGTGCCATCACCAATCATTCCAACCAAATGCCCGTTCGCCTGCTCATCGCGGATACGACGCAATTTATCCTCAGGCTTGGCTTCGGCCATAAAATCATCGACCCCGGCTTCTGCAGCAATTGCTGCAGCTGTTAAGGCATTATCGCCAGTAATCATAACCGTTTTTATGCCCATTTTGCGAAGCTCCGCAAATCTCTGCTTAATGCCTCCTTTTACAATATCCTTAAGGTGAACCACTCCTAAAACTCTATTATCCTCAGCTACAACCAGAGGAGTAGCACCTTGCATGGCAAGTTTTGATACTACATCTTGTATCTTTTGAGGATAAAACCCATTATTGTTTTGGATGAACGTTTTAATTGCTTCGGATGAACCCTTTCTGATTTGGTGTATGGCTCCATCGCTCGATTTAAAATCTACACCACTCATTCTCGATTGTGCGGTAAATGGAATGAAAGAGGCATTCAGCTCATGTACCTCGCGACCACGAATATTGAATTTTTCTTTAGCAAGTATAACAATTGATCTCCCTTCTGGAGTTTCATCGGATAATGATGATAGTTGTGCTGCATCGGCAAGTTGCTCTATGGTGACACCATCTGCTGGGATAAAATCTGTTGCCATGCGGTTTCCCAGTGTTATCGTTCCAGTTTTATCTAGCAATAAAACATCAACATCACCTGCGGCTTCTATTGCTCTGCCGCTAGTGGCAATAACGTTTCGTTGTAATAGCCTATTCATTCCACTTATGCCAATTGCGCTTAATAGCCCGCCAATCGTAGTTGGGATAAGGCACACTAGTAATGCAACTAATACAGGAAGCGTAAGGTTTTGCGATTGTGGTAACCCCGAAGCATTCAGTCCATAAGAAAAGAACGCTGGCAAAGTAACAACTGCAAGTAAGAATATTATTGATAAACCCGATAATAGTATCGAAAGGGCAATCTCGTTCGGTGTTTTTTGTCTCTTAGCGCCTTCTACTAAAGCAATCATTCTATCAATAAACGCATTGCCAGGTTCACTGGTGATGCGAATCAATATTCTATCGCTTATTACCTTGGTTCCTCCAGTGACAGCCGATCTATCGCCTCCGCTTTCGCGGATTACAGGTGCCGATTCGCCAGTAATTGCCGATTCATCAACGCTTGCTATGCCTTCAATAACCTCACCATCCGATGGAATAACATCATCCGCTTCACAGATTACGATATCACCTTTCTTTAGATCGGTTGCAAAGACTAATATTTCAGAATTTCCGTCAACTTTGCGTGCCTGAGTTTGTGTTCTATTTCGTCTTAGACTATCGGCTTGTGCTTTTCCTCTTCCTTCGGCTATTGCCTCGGAGAAATTTGCAAACAGCACTGTGAACCATAACCAAATGGAAATTTGAAGGTTGAACCCAGAATAGTTAGATTGTGAAATATCTATTATTACAACTATAGTCGTGAGAACTGCTCCAACTGCAACAATGAATATAACTGGGTTTTTTATGAGTTGAATAGGATTAAGTTTTATAAAACTATCCTTTGTAGCTTGAGA
>JBPXJX010000602.1:0-2279 GCA_051715525.1 Bacteroidales bacterium | reverse complement strand
TCTCAGGCTCGGATTTCGCAAATACTTTTGCTCATAAAATCTCTTCAAATGAATTTAAAATAGATATATCTGCAACCAGCTTAAAAGTTACACAATCACCAATAGGCATCAGTAAAAATAAACCATTTTCACTCTCTGTTGGAGGCTCAGACATTAATGGTAACATTGATAAAGAGTTTGGCAATAATATAACCCTTGCTTTATCTCAGGGTAGCGGAATCCTTTCGTCTGCTGCAGGTCTGACTAAAACGCCAGCTGCGGGAATATCCGCATGGAGCGATTTAGTCTACAACACCTATGGAGCACTAAAAATACTTGCCACAAGTTCGGGTGTTAATCAGGTTGAGACATCAGCAATAAACGTGCTTAACGACTCGTCGTCGGTTGTTGTTGCGGCGGCATCCCAACCTACTGCTATAGGGATATCTTCGTTAAAGACCTATCCTGCGTCAGCAGTAGAAGTTTTGCGATTCAGAATTCAGGATACCGGTGAATCGGATGGATTGCCCACCTCGGTAAGTAGTATTAAAATTAGCCGGGTTGAAATGACCGATGCAGCATCGCTGCTAAAAGCCATTGGAGGAATTTTGGTTAAGGTGAACGGGAACCCCGTCAGCATTTCTGATCCCGATATCAAAACGAACTACTTTACATTTAACGTAAGCAACAACGCAATAGTAGCACCAGATGGGGGCTTTTCAGATGTTAGCATTTTCATCTACCTTAACGAAGAGGGATTAACCGATAATCAGAAGATACAACTAAAGATTGGAGCAACAAATCATGGGTTTACGGCTTATCCAACAGGCTCAAAATTTAAAAGCACTTTTTCGCAAGAGGTTCTTTCAAACATCTTTTGGGTTGATGTAGTTGCCACTCAACAGAAGTTTGCATCTACTCCTACTAGAGTTGGAGTTTTACAACCATTCAGCGTTACTTTAAATGCTACCGATGCCAATGGCAATACCGATAAGGATTTTTCAGGAACAGAAAACCTATCGTTGCTCACAGGAAATGGAACTCTTGCAATACCATCGGGAGCAACTCAGCCCATAACACAAGGAGTTTGCATATTCAACTTGCTAACCTATAGCAAACCTGATAAGTTTTCATTACTTGCCTCGTGTCTTACTTTAAACAACATTGCCTCATCGTTAATTACTTGTGGCGATTCCGACGGTGAAGTTATAGCGGCATCAACATCAACTAGCCCAGTAATAGTAAGCAGTAACTCAACTACTAGCCAAAGCGCAACAGAGGTTTTAAGGGTTAAAGTTTTTGATGCAGGTAGCACCGATGGATTACCGCTAATACCAAGTAAAATAAGTTTTTTCTGTTTCGATCCCACAAAATCACAGCAACTTTATAATCAGATTGGAGGCTTTGTAGTTAAAGTCGACAATGCGCCAATCGAAATTGAATCCTTCGCGCTCAATAATGGTGTTTTCGAGATTACACCGAAAGCCGGAGGCTTTGTGATTGCTGATAAAGATACGGTTGATTTATCCATCTTACTCTACTTAAAAACGGGAACGATTACCGATGCATTTCCATTTAGGTTCTACATTCCATCAACAAACCATGGATGGCAATCATCTGCTGCCGAGACAGGCTTTGCAAGCGCATTCAGTGCTGCAATCTATGGGCCAGAGTGCTCATTCAATGTTGTTGCAACCAAACTGAAATTTGTTTATACCCCTTTTGCAGCCATACCATCTCAACAATTCTCAATTAAAGTAAGCGCCACAGATAGCTTCGGGAATATTGATTATGATTGCTCCAACGCTGTTGCGCTTAGCATTGATTATGGAACTGGAGTAATGTCGTGCTCAAACTCTACACAAAATTTGATTTCGGGATTTGCTAGTTGGAACGACATAAGCCTTGATAAGATCGGTGCTTATCGCTTTAAGGCTTCTGAAGCAAGCCTTGGAAGCGCATTCTCCAATGAACTAATTTGTGGAATTGACAAGAATTGCCTTGTTGATGAGCATTTCGAGGGTACAATAGACCCATCCTGGGTAGGTGCAAATGATTGGTTGCTTTCAACCATATCACCAATAAATGGTGTAAAGTCATTGCAGCATAAGCAAAACGCTAACTCTGGAGTTAATACGCTTTCGATACCTGTTGCCCTCCCTTTAATTGGCGATAAAGCAATAGAGTGGAACTTAACCTTAAGAAATGGCGATTGGGACCCATCAACCGACAACTACTTCTACTTTGTCCTAATGGCAAGTACTCAGGATTTGAATTCTGATGGGTATTTCATTGGCATT
>JBPXJX010000601.1:0-1266 GCA_051715525.1 Bacteroidales bacterium | reverse complement strand
TAATGCAACAGGTCTACGCTCAACCTTCATCCCTAAATCTTCTGCCAGTTGAATAATGCTCATGTTTGTAATCGAGGCAAGTATTGAGTCCGATTTTGGAGTGATATATGTATTGTCCTTAATTCCAAAAAAGTTCGCAGCACCAATTTCATCTATATATTTCTTCTCTTTTGTATCAAGGTACATTGGTGAGTTAAAACCTGCTTTTTGAGCTTTTATTACACCACGTAAGCTCGCTGCATAGTTTCCCCCAACTTTAAAAGTACCTGTGCCAAGCGGAGCAGCGCGGTCGCTATCCCTAACAATGGCAATCTTTACGGGATTAAATCCCTCCTTAAAGTATGGACCAACAGGAGTTACAAAAACGACAAACATATATTCTTTTGCTGGGCGAACGCCAACTTCGGCTCCTGAGCCGAATAACATTGGACGAATATATAAAGATGCACCTGTTCCATATGGTGGAACAAATTTCTCATTTAGTTTTACAACTTTTAAAATAGCCTCTTTGAAAAGTTCCATTGGAACTTGAGCCATAAGTATTCCTTCTGCAGAACGTAATAGACGCTTTGCGTTTTCATCCCAACGGAAAAGGCGAATCTTACCATCTTTTCCACGATAAGCTTTCATCCCTTCAAAGGCTTCCTGCCCATAATGAAGGCCAGTAGCGGCCATATGGATCGAAATATACTCCGAGTCAGAAACCTCGATGTTGCCCCATTTACCGTCCTTATATGTACAACGTACGTTATAGTCGGTTTTAACGTAACCAAAAGGTAAATTTTTCCAATCAAGCTGTTGCATGATGACTATATGTTAAAAGGTTAATACAAAAATTCGACTTACAAATTTAGAGTTTATGAACTAATATTGTGTTATTTTTTAGATGATTTTTATCAAAAAGGTTTAAAATTGTAAGTTAAAAAACTTCTATTTTGATAAATTGTTACAAAGCAGCTAGTTTGGAGGGTGTAATAACGAAGTGTTTCAGTGTTGCAGCGTTTCAATGCTGATTAGTTGAAATATTGGGAATTTTGATGCCTTTGAAGAGCAGAAAAAACTTTGTTTAGAGTTATTATTCTGATAATTAGCGCTTTTACTCTAATTTGTAGAGTAAAATATCTTTATTCAGTTTTTAAGGCAAAAAAAAGTGGGTAAGCTACTTATATCGCACCGCTACAACTACTTACCCTTGCTACCTTCCGGTCCTGGGGGGGTTCAGCAGGAGCTGGTCGTATAAGACTTACCCGGCGCAAAGATCGGAAG
>JBPXJX010000600.1:0-3666 GCA_051715525.1 Bacteroidales bacterium | reverse complement strand
ATTTGAGAAAACTAAGCACTTAATTGTTGGCAAGCAGGGAACGTTGGAGCAGCAATGGAATGAGTTCGAGAGTAAAACATGGAGTAGTCTTGAAACCAGTCATGATACTATTGCTAAATTTTTTCTGGATATAAATGATATTAAGATTGAATTACTTGTTAAAGGTAAAACCAAATGGCAATTACCAGAAATTCAAACTGATTTAAATTTTCTAATAACAAAATTTGGGGAAGTGGCTAAAGTGAATCCATTGATAAGTATTGATAAAATAGGAGCAAAGGACCTGGCCGAAACTCTTTTAAAGAAGCAACAATCTATTGATGAATTAAATGCACATTGTCTAAGTTTTAAAAAGAATCTTTTTGAAACATTAAATACTAAAGTGAGTGACTTTGAAGCTCATAAAATCCCAATTGTTGAATCGATATTAGTTACCACACCATCTATCAAAAAGCAATTGGATGAAATTAAGGAGAATATTAAAGCCCTAAAACTTGTTAACTCTGAAGATTATGTCAAGAAGGAATTTCTTAACTTCTTATCAAATGACTTCGATAACTTTTACGAGATATTTGAAACACTTGACTCGGCATATACAAGTATTTTAAGTAAGACCAATCTAAAAGACAATATTGATTGGCTAAATGAAAAGCTTCAGTCGTTAGATGAATTAGAATTAACCGAAGCAGACTTAAAGGACGATGCGAAATTAGCAGCGTTAATGAGAGTGAATCTCATAAAGGTCACTTTATCAAAAAATATATAACATGGCAGCAGACCTTTTAAAAATAGTTCAAGCATTGGATAAACTAAGGGCATATAATCTATATGTTCATAATGACATCTTTGATTCTGTAGAATTTGAAATTGACAAATTAAAGAATCGGAAAGTTTATTTGGTGGAAACATTAGCCACTTTAAACGCATTGGTAGATAACGGTACTATGTTACTATTTGGCGGTCATGGTGGTGGTAAGACAACACTCTCAAAGTACCTGGGCCAAATATTTTATCAACTCTCAGTTGATAAAATAGAAGACTGTATGCTCCGAGGTCATCCTCAATTGACTGAAGAAAAGATTTTGGGTAGTCTGGATATTTCTCAACTTACAGGCAGAAGAGAACTTACTGGTGGTCGAAATATTGATGTGATTTGGAATAAGTTTGTTGACTCACCTTGGAAAATTATCGATGAAATAAATCGACTGACCCCGTATGCTCAAAATATTCTTTTATCACTTTTGGCAGAAGGTACAGTTAAGTATCATAATTCAGCTAAAGTACTTCCTGCTTTTACCCTCTTTGCCACAATGAACCCTAAAGATGAAGGGAATGTAAATCTATCTCTTCCCTTTTTAGACCGATTCGCATTAGCATTGCCAATTACGATGCCGGATTATGAAAGTTTATTGACAATTGGTAAACGAGGAAAAAGTTTTAAGTCTGATTCACTGTCCAATTATCTCCCCAATTTTAATTTGACTGAATACCAAGAAGCAGTGAGAAAACTGCCGGTATCAGATGAAGCAGAATTTTATATTAATTTAATTATCTCTGAATTTAGATTATGTGAAAGAGTTGTGAAAGAAGCGACTGATACCGAATCTGTCGATGGTACTCTTTGTAAGGGTTGTCGTTTCGAAGATTCAACTGAAAAGGTGTGTAATAAAGTAGTTAATCCATTAAGTGTAAGGGTTAAGGAAGATTTGTTTAGATATTCAAAAGCACTTGCTTGGTTTTTGGGCTCCGAAAAAGTAAGTGTTAAACACGTTGAAGTATTAGCTCCCTACTTAATATGGCATCGTTCAAATATAAGCAGAAAATATAAGAAGCAATTACAAGATAAGAAGTTTGCTGCGTCTAATCTTTCAATAAATTTAAATTTAGAAGCATGCAAAGAAATTGTTGGGATGATAAGCAAAGATTTCATTTTCTTAAAGGGTGTGCAGTTTAAGTATAATAAGCTAAAAAAAGGTGAGCTTTCACAGTTAGAGTTTGAAGAATTTAAAACAATGATCAACGATCCAAATCATAACGATCTATTGATTAAAATGGAAATTAGAAGAGTTCTAAATAATGAGTATGATCCAGTTTACTCTTCAATTCTTGAAATTAATAATCGTATAAATGCTGTTAATCAGGTGGAAGTTCTTAAAGCTCTTAAAGAGGAAGTACTCTTTAATTATGAATTGCCAAATAGACAATTTCTAGTTGATGAAATCGATAGAAAAATTAACAAAGTTAATGCTGAACAATATCGCCCAGTAATATGCGAAATACTTCTGGAGGATTTCTATGAAAAGTTATTAGTCGCAAATAATGAATTGACGGAAAGAGTTAACATAAAATTTCATAACGATTTTGTTCCTGAATTAATGAAACCGTATATTTTGTTTTCAGCTGCTGATGACGGCTTTGATTTGAAAATGACAAAATTGCCATCAAAACTTAGATTTGAATATACTGGGTCAAAAACAAACGAAATCTTCACTTACATAGAGCAAACAAAAATTGGATAATCAACATCTTTATTTGGATAAGGCAAATGAAGTTTGCAGGAATATATTTGAAAAGGAATATTTCAACAGTTTAGGAATACCACTACCTGAGATTAAATTTATCCAACCTGATTCTGCAAATTTTAAATCTGGAGAATATTATATCAGAATAGGAGATACTTGGCAAATACATCTAAATTTTGGTTTGTTACCACCAAGCATTCTTGAATTTGCTGAAGAAGTAAAAGTGCTTACTCGGCATGAAGTAGAGCATTATCAAACTTGTCCCTTTGATGTACTTACTCATTTTAGGATGCTCAAAGTTATTGTCGATACCTATAATGCTAAATTCAGTGGCCATAAAATTGATATTAATAAACTTGCTCCCCAACTGGCAAATCAGGCGGCAGATATTGTTATTGATACACATAATTTTAGACGCTATCCAATCGAAACATTAAAAAGTGAAATTGAATGGATAAAGAAGGGGGATGCTAAAGTATTTAATGAACTTCCTCGTCATGCAAAATTAATGTTTCTTACTAAACAGGCCTTATGGAAAGCTGATTTGAAGTTAGATGAGAATGATTCAAATTTATTATTAAAAATTGACCAATTGGCTGCAGTTATTGACCAAGGTGGTATCACTAACAAAGAATTATATTTAAGTAAGACATCCCATTACACGGAATTATTTTTTGAACTATTTCAACAAGATAAAAACGATATACCTGATTCAGAAAAAGAGTCTATGCCATCTGGCATGTTGGGGCCTGAAATTATACCATCAAAAGATTCTCAACAAGAAGGTAGCAATTTTATTTTTCAATCACCAGATAAAATAGCTCATGCAATTCAGCAATTTGCACAAGAAGCTGGGCTGGATGAGTTTCAGCAAATAATTGATATGGCAGGTATAAAGGGCTTGTCTATAAGTGACAAACAGAGAATTTGGTTTGAAGCACAGAATATTAATGAGATAGAGCTACCAGCTTCTATTTTTAACGGCTCACAGGATGTTTACATGTATCCTGAAGTATGGAAAATAGGTGATCCCATTGAAGATATCGATATAATGCTCACCTATACAGTTTCACCGATTATAATACCAGGTGTTACTACAAAAAAATGGTCTAAAAATCCTGTTTTTAAAGGAGGGGCTCAAAAA
>JBPXJX010000599.1:0-2504 GCA_051715525.1 Bacteroidales bacterium | reverse complement strand
TGATAAAGAAGGGGGAACTTCCATTTTTGGAACCCAATGCTCATGTTGATTTTTTTGCATACTCAATTGGTGCATTTCTTTCGCAAATTCTATTCATTGCAAACCCCAAGAATTTATTGAATGATTCCAAGTTGTTTCTCTTTTGTGGTGGAGCGCTTTTTAGCCAAATGGAAGGAACATCAAAGTTGATAATGGATAGCAAGGCTTTTAGCAGCCTGCGAAATTACTATTTGGGCGATTTTGTGAATGAATTAAAAACCTCAACACCTTTTTCATCTTTTGTAAAGAATAGCCCAATTGGAAATGCTTTTAGAGCGATGTTAGCGCCAGATAGTTTGAAAAATTTTAGAAATAGTACTCTTCAGGCTCTAAACGAAAGAGTTAAGATAATTGCTTTGAAAAGAGATCAGGTTATCCCTGCAAAGTTTATTCAATCAACATTCTCGTGTATGAAACATAGCGTTGAAGAAATGCTCGAAGTATTCGATTTTCCTTACAATTATTCGCACGAGATACCTTTTCCGGTATTAAATAATCCAAACTATAAACAGGTGGATCGATGCTTTGAAAGCGTATTCAGCTCAGCAGCAAATTTTTTAAGGTAATTTGTAAAGATTAGATCGCTAAAAACTGCTTAAATCAATATCATTACCATCAACAAATGTGGCAATTTTGCCCATTTTCTTTTGGATTACTTTGAAGTGATGCTCATCCTCGGGGGTAATAAAGGAGATGGCTTCGCCTCGCGATTCGGCTCTTCCGGTTCTTCCAATTCGATGAACGTAGTCTTTGGGTGAGCGGGGTAATTCGTAGTTAATAACGCAGGGTAAGAACTTGATATCAATACCCCTTGCCATTAGGTCGGTTGCAACCAAAACCCTAATCTTTCCTGCTTTAAATAGGCTTAACGCGGCTGTTCGTGTTCCTTGACTTTTTTTACTATGAATGGAAGCCGCTTTTATTCCATTTTTGTTGAGTTTATCAGCCACCATATCTGCCCGATGAACGGTTGAGGTAAATACAAGCACTTGCTCTAAATCATTGCCTATAATGATATAACGAAGCAAAGGACCTTTCCTTTCTTCGGTGATTCTATATGCAGTTTGCTCAATTAAGTCTAAGTTGGCTATTTCGTCATCAACCTTAATTACAACTGGTTCATGAAGTAGGGTTTTGTTAATGGTATCAACATCATTGCTAAGCGTTGCTGAGAACAGAAGGGTTTGACGCTTTGATGGCAATAGATCAAATATTTGTGTCATCTCCTCCTTAAATCCTAGATTAAGCATCTTGTCGGCCTCATCTAAAACCAATACTTGAATATCCGATAACGAAAGGGCTTTTGAGGATATCAATTCCAATAATCTACCGGGTGTTGCGACTAAAATCTCAACGCCCTGTAATTCTATCATCTGGGGATTAATGGAAACTCCGCCGTGAACAGCCAAGCACTTTACTTTCGATGGTAAATAGTTTCCAAAAACGTTAAAAGCACTATTAATTTGTATTGCAAGTTCCCTTGTGGGCACGAGTACCAATGCTTTAATATGTCTATTTTTCGATGGTGTTGTCTGATGCTGAAATTGTTCCAGAATTGGAAGAACAAAACTTGCAGTTTTACCCGAGCCGGTTTGTGCTATTCCTAAAATATCTTTTCCTTCTAAAATTGCAGGTATTGCCTCTTTTTGAATTGCATAGAGCGTTGTATAGCCTTGTTCGGCAATAGCCTTTATAAGTGGTGCAGACAAACCTAGGGGTGAGAATGGCATTGGCGTGAGTTTTATTATGATAAGTTTGGAGTGCAAATATAGGTCTTAAAAATTAACTTCTTTTATATTGTATATTTGCAGCTAATTAGAAACAATACTTTCTCTTAATATAATCTGAGCCTTATTAACCAAGGCTTTTTTATTATGACCCACTCAAACATACTTTCGCGATTTAATATTACCTCGTTGAACGACATGCAAAATGAGATGCTTTCAGCAATTCATAAGCCAAACGATGTCGTTTTAATTTCGCCAACCGGCTCGGGAAAAACCATAGGTTTTTTATTGCCTATTCTGCAACTTATGGAGGTCGATAAGCCTGACGTTCAAACTTTAATAATTGTTCCAACGCGCGAGTTAGCCATCCAAATTGAGCAGGTATTTAAGCAGATGGGAACAGCCCATAAAGTCAATTGCTGCTATGGTGGACATGCGGTTTATATCGAGGAGAACAATTTAAAGCACCCACCAGCAGTTTTGGTAGGAACACCCGGGCGATTAGCGCACCATTTGCGTCGTAAAAACTTAGTTTTGGATGAAACCTCTATATTAATTCTGGACGAGTTCGATAAATCCTTAGAATTTGGGTTTAAGGATGAGATGGAATATATCATTCAGCAATGCAATAACATCAAAAAGCGTATTCTCACCTCTGCAACAGCATTAGATGAAATACCAGATTTTGTTGGCATTAACGATTGTATTGAGTTGAACTATACCGCTGGTCGGATTGAA
>JBPXJX010000598.1:0-6588 GCA_051715525.1 Bacteroidales bacterium | reverse complement strand
TAATTGTTGATGATGATATCGATTATCTATTCCAATTAAAACTTCAAGTTGAGAAATTTGGATTTAAAGTAATTGTTGCCGAAAGCCAGAAGGAGGCTGAGAATTTGCTTGCTTCGGTTAAACCTGATCTTGCCATTCTCGACCTAATGATGGAGAACGACGATAGTGGTTTTATTCTTTGCTACAAGATGAAGCGTAAATACCCCGATGTGCCCATTATCATTGCCACTGCCGTGGCAGCCGAAACAGGTATGACATTTGGAATTAGCACTGAGCAGGAGCGTAAATGGATTAGGGCTGATTTATATCTTGAAAAGGGAATTCGTCCCGAACAATTGCATAAAGATATTCTGAAACTTTTAAAATTGTAGTATGGAAATACTTGATGTACTTGTTGTTGATGATGAACCTGGGATTCGTTCAGGTGTAACGCGTATTCTTCGTAATTTTTCAGTGAACTACCCATTTATGGATGACGACATTCAGTTCAATGTAATTGAGGCTGAAACAGGCGAAAGAGCACTTGAGATTATCAATGCGAATCCACCTGCAATTGTGCTACTCGATAACAAGTTGCCTGGGATGCAAGGTGTCGAAGTGCTAGAGTACATCAACAATCAGCATCTCGATATCCTTGTGATGATGATTACTTCTTACGCTTCGCTTGAATTAGCTGTAAAAGCAACTAACATTGGGGCATACGACTTTGTCCCAAAACCTTTTACTCCACAAGAGTTAAAAGCTTCGATGGAGAATATTACAAAGCACTATTTTCTTCGTCGTATGACCCGGAAACTTCATAAGGAGGGGAAAATAGTTCGATTTAAATTCTTAACCTTACTTTCGCACGAGCTAAAATCACCTTTGAATGCTATTGAGGGATACCTCAAACTAATGCAGGAGAAGCAAGCTGGTGAAAAAATAGATGATTATCAGGAAATGATCGACCGATCACTTTCTAGGGTTAAATCAATGAGGGCATTAATTATGGACTTACTCGATCTAACTCGTATTGATTCTGGGAAAAAGAAACGCGATTTACGTGAACTCGATGTTGAACTTATTGCCAAATCGGCAATGGATGGCATGACGCCACTTGCCGTACAGCGCGATGTTAAGCTAATCCTTGATATTGAGGAGCAGCAGCCTTTAATGGCAGATGCCGAAGAAATGGAGATCATTTTCAACAATCTGATATCAAATGCTGTTAAGTATAATAAAGATGGTGGTACAGTAAAATGTGTTATCCGATCAACATCAAGCGAAATGGTGATAAAGGTCATCGATACTGGCTTTGGTATTGAGACAGACGATATTCCTAAGCTTTTTCAAGAGTTTTCGAGGATTAAAAACGCAACCACCCGAAATATATCGGGTAGCGGTTTAGGGTTGTCCATTGTTAAAAAGTTGGTCGATTTATATAATGGACACATTGATGTTGAGAGCGTTCCCGGCGAAGGCACTACATTTATTTTACGCTTTCCGATCTTACCATCGTTGAATGAGATTGCTGGATTGGCTTAATTAATAAAGTGTTACATTTGCAAAAAATATTAACGGATGAGACTACCCGAAAAAACGGTTGAAAGGCTAAGCGAATACCGAAGAACCCTTTTTGAGTGTTTAGCGAAAGGTAAAACACATATTTATTCACATGAATTGGCACGGTTACATAATAATACCGCCGTTCAGGTTCGTCGCGATTTGATGCTTATCGGTTATTCAAGCATGAAGAAGAAAGGGTATGATGCCAAAGAGCTTATTGATGTTATCGGTAAAATTATCGATTCTAAAAATGGGCTAAACGTTGCTGTAATCGGAATGGGAAACCTAGGTCGAGCAGTTACAACTTACTTTATAGGTAAACGGCCCAAACTTAACATTGTAGCCACATTCGATGTAGATGTTAATAAAACAAATAGAGTAATTTCAGGTGTTAACTGCTACCATATTAAAGAACTAAAGGAGAAAATTAAATCTAGCAATATTTCAATTGCTATAATTGCATCGCCTCCTGATACTGCAACAGAAATTGCTGAATCGTTAATAATGTCAGGTATTAAAGGAATTTTAAACTTTACTACAACTCCGCTAAATGTCCCCGATAGTATATTTCTTGAAGAGTACGATATGATCACTTCAATTGAGAAGGTTGCCTATTTCGTAAAGGAGCAAGCGAAAAGTTAGTTTTTTTATATTTAAATGCAGGTACATTACGGTTTTGATAAAGTGAATACGATAAAGAATGCTGTTGTTACTACAGGTTCTTTTGATGGTGTTCATATTGGACATAAAACAATCTTAAATAGAATTAACGAGATCGCTAAAAGCATCGATGGCGAGTCCGTACTGATAACCTTTTATCCTCACCCACGAAAGGTTCTTTACCCCGAAACGCAAGGGAAAGAGTTGATGTTTATTAATTCTCAAAAAGAGAAGATAGAGCTACTCCGTAAAACAGACCTCGACCATCTAATCATAGTGAATTTTACACTCGAATTTTCTAAGGTTTCGTCGCACGATTTTATTCGTAACTTTCTAGTCGGTAAGCTAAAAGCAAAGTATATTATTGTTGGGTTTAACCATCATTTTGGACATAATCGTGAGGGTGATTATTCGTATTTATATAAGCTAAAAGAGGAGTTAGGATTTGAAGTTGAAGAGATTCCTGAACAGGATATTCAACACGAAACGGTTAGTTCAACAACTATTCGTAAGTCGATAAAAGATGGCCGAATTCAACGCGCCAATGCATATCTCGATCATCAGTACATTATTATTGGTGCTTTGGGTAAGGGTACTCACTATTTTACTGATATTAGTTTCCCAACTTTAACTGTTCAGATTGAAGAATTAGGAAAGTTAATCCCTCCAAATGGCATTTATGCTGTATCGCTAGATTGGGACTCAAAATTTTACAAGGCAATGCTTGTTATATGGTCAGATGAGCATGATTCCTCGAACCAAAATGTTGAAGTTCATATACTCGATTTTGATAATCATTTTCCCAATAGCGATGCTATTATCTACTTTCAAAAATTAATTGAATGTGATATTAATATTGCTGAGCAAAAGTTATTGAAGTATAAATTAAAAAAAGGGATTGAAGCTATTGATGAGTTAATTTTTTAGTGTTTTAAATATAAACATTGACATAAATCATTTGTTTTTCAAATAACAGTATCTACATTTGTACTGTTATTTTAGTATCGATTTCATTTCAAAAGTCTGAGGTGGTGATTGGGTTCGCCCCCAAGGAATCTTGAAAAAAAACTGATCCAAAAGATAAGATCTGATGGAAAAGAGACTCGGAGCTGCGCTAATACTGATTGAAAATCGTGATAGCGTAAATAAGTTAAACCAAATTTTATCTGCACACGCCGATGTTATTATTGCGCGTCAGGGTTTACCGTTGCAAAGCCGAAACTTAAGCGTAATTTCGCTTGTACTTGAAGGTACTAGTGATGAGCTTAGCGCGTTAACTGGGCCAATTGGTAAACTTGAAGGTGTTCAGGTAAAAACCCTAATGATGAAGGGTTAACGGTTTATTTTCCTTGCTACTTTCCTAATCAAATCCTTATTAAAGGTTGATTGAGTATTTAATTTATTGAATAATAATTACAGCATGAAATTTAATCCTGAGGTTTACCGAATCCCCGATGAGCGGATGAAGCCATTTATTGATCCTGAAGAGATTTGGGGATACATCAACAATTCAGTTCCAACTAAAGAACGTGTTCGTGAGATTATTGCAAAAGCACTAGATAAACAGCGCCTTAACCTCGAGGAAACCGCCAATTTAGTTAATACAACCGATCCTGAGCTAGTAGCTGAAATTTTGCAAGGTGCTCGAACGCTCAAGGAGCGTGTTTATGGTAATCGAATTGTTCTATTTGCCCCGCTTTACATTGGTAATAAGTGTACAAATAATTGCAAATACTGCGGATTTAGATCGTCAAATAAGGAAGCTGTAAGAATGACCTTAAACGACGAAGAAATTGTTAAAGAGGTTGAAGCTTTACAGGATAATGGACAGAAGCGTTTAATATTAGTTTATGGAGAACATCAGAACTATTCGCCTCAGTTTATTGCCCATACTGTTGAACTGGTTTATGGAATTAAAAAAGGGAATGGTGAAATTCGTCGTGTTAATATTAACGCAGCACCACTTGATATTGACGGATTTAGAATAGTTAAAGAGGCAGGAATTGGAACTTATCAGGTTTTTCAGGAAACATATCACCCCGAAGCCTATGCAAACTATCATCCATCGGGGAAAAAACGTGAATATGATTGGCGATTAACATCGCTAGACCGAGCTCAAGAGGCTGGCCTTGATGATGTTGGAATTGGAGCGCTATTTGGACTTTATGATTGGCGTTTTGATCTACTTTCACTTGTTCGCCATACAAATCATTTGGAGGCATGTTATAATGTTGGGCCACACACAATTTCATTTCCAAGGATAAAATCAGCATCAGGACTAGACCTTACTGATGAATATTTTGTTTCAGATGAAGATTTTGTAAAGCTTGTAGCCATTCTTCGATTAGCTGTACCATATACAGGGTTGATTCTTACTGCTCGCGAACCAATTGAAATACGTCGCCAGGTAATTCAGTTTGGCGTTTCACAAATTGATGGCGGTACCAAGTTAGAACTGGGTTCTTATTCAGATACAAAAAATGATAACCAGAACCTCAATCGTGAACAGTTTCAAATAAATGATAATCGTTCTTTAAGTGAGATTATTGATGAGCTAATTGAGAATGATTACCTACCATCGTTTTGTACGGCTTGTTACCGAAAGGGTAGAACAGGCGAGCATTTTATGGAGTTTTCGGTCCCTGGATTTATTAAACGATTCTGTTCGCCCAACGCAATGCTTACGTTAACCGAGTATTTGGTTGATTACGGAACACCAATTCAAAAAGAGAAAGGATTTAAATTAATAGAAAAGAATCTTGGTTTGCTCGAAGGTCATCAAAATGCTGATGAGGTAAGAAATAGAATAAACAAGATTATTGCTGGGGAGAGGGATTTGTACTTTTAATCATTTTCATTATGAAAAAAGGAGAAAGGATAACTGTTTTGTTATCCTTTCTCTTTTATAAACTTTACCATCCTGGCAAGAAGTTAACTCCGATATAAGCTGAGTTCATTCCTCCTAACTGGAACGGAATAGCATAAAATGGCTCAATTACAAGCATTCCATATAGGTTTATTCTAAGACTTAAACCAGTACTAAATATCATAGGATTATCAGTATTGACCTTAACGCTATACGAACGATAAGGAATCCTAACATTTATAGTGTTAAATGCAACACCAGCGTCGGCAAAAAGTGCTAGTTCAGTGTACAGTGCTCTTGATTTCAACACGGTTAACCTTTCAGGTCCTGTAAATGGTAAGCGAATTTCGGCGTTGGCAACCATGATTTGTGACCCTTGAAGTTGATTTACGGTTATGTAGCTACTGTTTCCTGTAGGGTTTTCGAGGTATGATATTCTATCGTAACCTCTTACAAACCATGGATACCCAATGTACATTGGGTATAATGTATTTTTGCTATCGCTACCAAACCTGCCCTGGTAGTAACCTCTAAAAGCATAGCTGAAAGGTTTTTTGTAAATATATTTTCTTACATCAATTAATGCGCTATAAAAATCGAAACTACCATAGGTTTTATCAACTTGTAATCGTGTTCTCATCCCTTTCATCGGTGATGCAATTCCAAAGCTTGAATTATCAAATACATATGCTAAATCAGTATTGGCTATAACAAAACCCGCCGGAGGGTTTTCCTCTTTCTTTTTCTCGTAACCTATTGGATATAAACTGTTTGGAAAATAATAGGTATTATAGTTATCAATTCTGTAGTAATATCTGGCCAATGATGTACTTGTTTCAAATCTTTGCGTTTTTGATAAAGGGTAAAAAAGCATTCCAGTAACCTGATCCTCAAACATTCTTATATACTGTAACTGATCCACAAATAAAAGAGTTTTTGTACCATTTACTAATAATGAGTCATAATGTGGGTAATACCTTCCATACGAATATGGGATATGAGAAATTGAAAGCCCCCAATAAACAGGACTTTTTTGGTTTATATAGGTTAGCTGGCCACCAAAATCGTAGACTTCGCCGTTTACAGCTAATCCAGTATAAATCTGATGTCCACCAGTAATATCACTAAAAAGCATTTCAACGCCACCTTGCATACCCGTTCCATACTGGCTTGTTGACATTCCAATTCCGATATTTGAGATATAGTCTAGTTTAAATTTTGGTTTAAAGGGTACCACTTTAAAAGAGTCAACGGGTGTTTCGGGAAGTTTACTCATTGATCCAAGGTAGTTGTCGATTATTCCAGGAACTGCTCGGTTAAATGGGGGTAAAATTGAAGCAGAAAAATCAACAACGTTAGGGTCTACTTTTACAGGTGTAAAATCAATGGTATCAGCTGTATATATTGAGTATTTTCCTTTAAAATAATGCGAGTATGTAATTTCGTTGGTTTCACGAGCAAGGCTCATTGCTGGAGCCATTGTTGAAATACCGCTAATTCCAGTAAGTATTTTTGAG
>JBPXJX010000597.1:0-8336 GCA_051715525.1 Bacteroidales bacterium | reverse complement strand
AGGGGTTGGCGTGGCCTTTTGGGCGTATGATTATTTTAGCGTTTTAAGAAAATCTAAAAACCTAAAAAAAATAACAGCAGATGCTATTTTATCCGATCCTCATTATAAATTGTTTGCTGGCTCATCTACTTTAAAAAGAATTACGACTAGGGGGCTTCCGCCAAATCTATTTGCCGATTTGAACTTTACCGACGAAAATAATAATGGATTGCTCGAAGCACGCGAGAAGGCAATGTTAAATATAGTTCTTTCAAATCAGGGTAAGGGCGATGCTATGCAGCTTGAAGTTAACATTACCGATAGTATTCAGGATAAAAGTATGATTATTGGTAATGCAAATCAGAAAATAAATGTTCTTAAAGCAGGAGAGTCAATAAAGGTTAGTATCCCAATTTCTTCTGAACTAGCTCTTAAAACTGCAACACACAAACTTACCATAAGCGTTACCGAGCGTTATGGCTATGATATGGACCCTGCTCTTTTGGTATTGAACTCCGTTGCCTATCAATCAGCTCAAATAGTATATTCAGGACTTGAGATAATTGACTCTGGTTTGGGTACTGCTGCCATAGTTGAAGATGGGAAGATTCAAGCAGGTGAACAGGTAAGAGCCAAAGTAGTTATTCAGAATATTGGAAAGGATATTGCAAAAAATGCAGTGTATAGCGTTAAATCAACAGACGCAAATATTTACATCGAGAACCCAGAGGGAACTTTGGGGAATTTAATGTCGGGCGAAATAAAAGAACTGTTTTTTACGCTTAGCCCTAACAAGAGGGTTGTTTCAAAAGGGACTCTACCAATTTTTATTAATATTAAAGAAGATGCTGGATTAGGAAATCTTACTGATTTTCAACTTCCAATTGCCTTAAATCAAAAACCACCTCAGGCTAATATTGTAACCGTTAAATCTACTGTTGATCTATCAGAAAAAAAGAGCGTTGCTCGATTCGAGTTCAAATCAAATAAATTCAGAGCAAATGTTTCAAATATTGTTAATATTGCGTCAGTTGTTCCATCTACAATAAAGCGGCCTAACTCTGTGGGTGTTGTTTTTGGTGTAAATAGTTATAAGGAGTTGCCATCAGCTCCCTATGCAGATAAGGATGCTGCTATTATAAAAGATTACTTCGAAAAAGTTTTTGGTGTAGAACAAGTAATAATTTACACCAATGAGCAGGTTTCTGGATTTATCTTTGACGATGTTTTTAATCCCGAAAATGGTGAACTGCAAAAAGCAATTGCAAAGGGCGAAACCGAAGTGTTCGTATTCTACTCCGGACATGGGATTCCTGATAAAACAGGCGATAATATTTATTTATTCCCCAGTGATGGTAAAATATCGCGTCTCGAAAGTCAGGGGTATAACATTGAGAAACTCTATCAAAACCTGTCAAAACTTGGAGCAAAACACGTAACAGTTATTCTTGATGCATGTTTTAGCGGCGGATCACGTAAAACTGAAAAAATTAAAACCGAAAACCTTATCGCTCAAAAGGGCGTTAAAGTTCGCCCAAAAAATTCATGGTTGGGTGATTCAAACTTTACGATTATTAGCTCCTCAACAGGAGATGAGACCTCATTAGGTTTCGATGCTTCTGAAACCGGTCTTTTTACCTATTACTTATGTGCCGGATTACAAGGGAAAGCAGATGTGAATAATGATAAAAAGATTACTCTTGGTGAACTCAAAAGTTATGTTGTTCAGAATGTAATGGAGACTTCAAAAAAGATAAGCGGCTTGCAAACGCCAATTTTCACAGGCGACGAAAACTCAATTTTAACCACATATTAAAAGGTTATGAAAAGGGCAACTACTCTATTAGCATTAGTGGGTATGGTATTCATTATGCTAGAATGCAAGCAATTAGATATTGTTCCTGTAGCAAAGGTTCAAACAATTTCTGCTGCTGCAGGTATTAATAGTTTTAAGGCTCAAGGTAAAATTGTTGAACTCATTTCATCCGACGATGAGGTTGGGTTTTGCTATAGCACAAACGACCTTCCAACCTCAGCTGATTCAAAAGTTATTGTTGCGTCATCCGGAAATGAAGTTTTTAATGCGCTTGTATCGGGGCTGGATGTTGGAACAAAATATTACATCAGGGCATACGCTAAGAATGGTAGTACATATGTTTATGGTGATATTATTGATGTTACAACGCTAACAAACGACCAGATAGTTATCGATTTCGATCTCAATAAGTATGCTAAAGTTACCATTGGCACTCAGGTTTGGATGAGAGAAAATTATAAGGTTACCCATTTCCGAAATGGCGATCCCATTCCGAACGTCACCGATGGTAGTGCTTGGACTAGTTTAACTACTCCAGCATATTGCAATTACAATAATAACCCCGGAATTGGGTCTCAATACGGAGCACTTTACAATTATTATACTACTGTCGATAGTCGTGGGTTGTGTCCCACTGGATGGCATGTGCCAACCGATGCTGAGTGGACAACACTCATCAACTTTCTTGGTGGAGAGAGTTCTGCTGGGGCTAAAATGAAAGAGGTTGGTGTGTCTCAAGATTGGCCTGATCCTAGCATTTTATCGTTACAGCATTGGCAAGCACCCAATACAGGTGCTACAAATGAGAGCGGTTTTACAGCATTTGCAGCTGGGTTTAGATCGGAGTATCTTGGATCGTTTGAGAGTATTGGTGGCGATTGTTTTTTTTGGTCAAGTCAGGAGAATAATGCGATCAACGCTTTTTACCGCACCCTTAGCAAGGTAAACACAAGTGCCACAAAGGGAAATAGAAATAAAGCGAATGGTTACTCGGTTCGGTGTATACAGGGTACCGATAAGTTTGTTCCAGTTGTTATTACCGGAGCAACGTCAAATATGGCTCCAACCTCTGTTACTATTGCAGGTAGTATAAGTTCAACAGGAGGTTCTGATATAACAGAGCAAGGGGTTTGCTTATCCACCTCAACAAACCCAACAATATTAAATCAAAAGGTTACATCAGATCTTGGTTCTGCCTCTTATTCTTGCAATTTTAACGGATTAGTGCCCAATTATACTTACTATGCAAGAGCTTATGCAGTGAATGAGATTGGTGTTGCATATGGTAATGAGGTAAGCTTTACAACTTCAAACCCAGCAACTATAATGTTTAGTATTATTGGCAGCGAAACCTCCTGGGCATCAGATATCGATATGAACTATATAACAACTGATGGCTCTGTTTCATACTATAAAATAAATAGCAGACTTTTTAAGCAAGATGAGGAATTTAAAATTCGGAAGAATCATGAATGGGCTCAAGGTACTTGGGGATATGCAGATTTAATCTTTCATGGTGAAACAAGTAACTTAGAAGCAAGAACTGTTGATAATATTGGAATTAAATCGGATAGAATTTATGAGGTTACGCTTGAAGTCATGTGGGGAGGGAATGAGTTTCATCTTTATATGAATAATTTAACCCCTTCAATAACTACAAGCAACATTTCAAGTTTTGGTGCAACAAGTGCAACCTGTGGTGGAAATGTAAATAATTTAGGTTCATCAGATGTCTCTGTTAAGGGGGTTTGCTGGAGTACTAGTCCAATGCCTACTATTGCGCTAACAACTAAATCGTCAGATGGAACAGGAACGGGTGCGTTTGTTAGTAATTTGCCCAATTTATCGCCAAATACAAAGTACTATATTAGGGCATATGCAACAAATAGCTCAGGGACTTCATATGGAGCAGAGGTTAATTTTACTACAGCCTCGCTTGCCATTGGCGATAGCTATCAAGGAGGGAAAGTAGCATATATCTTACAATCTGGCGATCCAGGTTATAATGCTACAGTGCAACATGGATTAATTGCTGCTTTAAGCGATCAAAGCTCAAGTGCAGCTTGGGGTTGTGCTGGCACAACAATAATTGGAGGCGATGGAACTGCTATTGGTGCTGGCTTGCAGAATACTATCGATATTATGGCTGGATGTGCCACAGCAGGTATTGCTGCCCGATTATGCCGGGGAGTAACTATTAATGGGTATAGCGATTGGTATTTGCCAAGCAGGGATGAGATGTTTAAACTTTACCTTAATAAGGATATTATTGGTGGATTTACAGGTAATTCATACTGGACTTCATCAGAGTTTTCTACAAGCAATGCTTATTACGTTTCGTTTGTTTATGGTGATACTCCAAACGGAAGTAAAAGTTCTACAGTATCAGTAAGAGCAGTACGTTCATTTTAATTGTTGAAAAGTGAATATAAATTGAAGGGTGCCGAAGGGCACCCTAATCATTAAATCGTGTGAATATTTTGAGTTTGAAAGTAAGATAAATGTTGAAGATATAAAATCTCGATTAATTGGACTGATTGAGCATGATCAGCTTACTAAGACAAATCCTAAATAAGATTATTGCATTTTTTTGAACGTTATTATTCAAAGCACTGATATTCTCAATGAAAATTGAATATTTATAGAACTATTAATGAATAATTGAGAAGAATCAATTATTCATTAATAAAACCCTCCATCGATTTTTCGAGTTCTCGAGCACAATTTAGAAACTCTTTTACGCTCATTTCCTTAAAATATAATAACCCATGACTCGATCTAACTCTAGGACTTTCATTTAGGTAAAAGTAGTTTTTCCCAAGTAAAAGTTGAATCTGTTTTAGCTGATCCACCCAAGTCTTTTTTGTTAAATCGCTAAAGCGACCATCGAGTTGATAGCTTGGAAACGATGCATCCACCTGGCTTAGGTAGCAGTTGTTGAACGATGTATCGAGGGTTGCCAAGGCGTTGAGCGACACAGGAACAATTTTGTTGACATCAGCCGGATGGTATTTATACCAAACATTTCGGTAACCCCAAATCCTTAATTTCGATAAATCTTCCTCTTTACTCCAAAGCCTTAACGCATCGGCAATGGCTTGCAATACTTTGTAGTGTGTATCAGGTCCACTCCCCTCAGGGTCAAAAGCGAGACTAACAACGGTAGGTTTTATTTCCTTCAACTGATCGAGAATCGGTTTTACATCGCGCTCTCTATTTGGCTGTTCTGTAAAAACATCGCCAGTATAAAACCCTAACCTAAGGTGGTGAACATTGGCAACCTGAATTCCAAAGTGTGCCCATACAAGCTCTTCCTCGAATTCGCGAAGCATTCCTTTTAACGTTTGAATTTCTGGAGGGTTTTTTTCACCGTCATAGCTTGAATTAAGCAGTTTTAAGATTTCTTTAATATCGTTCCTTAAACTTTCGATGCTTGATGACCCATAAATCTCAATCATGGCCCTTGTAATTCTGTGTGCCAATCCCCTTCTTCGCTCAAAAGGTTCACCCGATGCTACTTTGTTGAGGTAATGCGAAACATCCTTATCCCATTTTTTCTGATACCCTTCAGAAAAAAAATCTGGGTAATGAACCATTTGTATAAGCCCCTTATCAAGAAACTTAAGCGTCTCTTCAAGCGCATTTATAACAAAACTGTTGGTTACAGCAGTAAAGCCAGATGTTAGCACAGAGAAATGTGCCCTGTTTGTTTCGTTTCGGAGTAAACGGTGTATATGTGGGAGTATGCCAAGCATAATGTCATCATGGTGTGGGCCAGTATGATAGTATACCTGATTATTCTCGGTGGCCATTCCTGACTCCATCTTTTCTATAATCGATTTTTCTACCGATTTAACTGTTTCAAGAGATAGGTTTGGTATTTGCTTACAATACTTATCAGATGTCAGGTCATCAATGGTAAGATTATGTCCGTACTTATCAATTTGCTTACATAGATCTATTATCGCTCTTTCCGTTTTATCTTGTGTCCATGGACCTGTTTGGTAGTAATTCTCAATGTAATCGTTAAGCATGCATGCTGCACCATTTGTGATATAAAAACGTGCATTTTTCAATTTACCTAGTGCAGTAGCCGGATAAATATTTGATGGTTCTGACTCCAGTGCGCTTTTTACCATCGGAGCCTTAGCCTCGCCAGCAGCAAAAATTATTGCAACTGCATCGGGGTTATAGGTAATGGTTTCAAGACCAATAGTGATGACTAATCGATTTCGCGAAATCTCAATGCCCCCTAAATCGGAGGCTGCTACTGCTTGTGTTTCAAAATTTGTTGCCGTCAACCGAGTGGTTGAGTGGTGATCTGAACCTCGAGTATTAAATGCAATATGACCATCAGGACCTATACCTCCAAGGAAAAACCCTATTCCACCTTTTTGACGAATTTCCGATTCGTACTTGGTACACCAATCGTCAATTTTAAAGATGGCTTGCTGCTGTAGTTGCTCGAAAAAGGTTTTAGCCTCGCGGTAGCGTAGGGTTAAATCAACGTTGTTGTTTTGGAATATTTCTGAAAAATGCTTATTTTCTGGTAAATGAATTTCGTCGCAGTTAATCAGCAACGAATTGGTTTTATCCAATCCAAAACCATCAATGTAGTACTTGTTCACATAGTTATAAAAGCTGTTTTGCTGCTTTGAACTGATGGGGTAAAACTCATCGATTTGCACAAAGTGTAATCCCGATAAGCAGGGTTTGTTTTTTTCTTTTATCCCATATTCTTCTAAAATCGCACGTCCTTTGCTTTCGCTCCAGTTACTCAGTAAAAATTGTGTCCATTTAATGAAATGCTCGGGAGTTTTGCCAGTTGGCAGGCTAATAACTCCATTCGGGTTCTCCGAAACCCATTCAATAAATCGTAAAGCCGTAAAAAGACCTAGTTGAGGAAAGTTCTCTACTGCAACATAAGGTATTTTGGTGTCTTTACATTTTATATTCGATTTTTCTAAAAATGCTTTTTCAACACTCGAGAAATATTCTGTATTCATTTATATAATATTATTAAATTCGGATGTCTCATTCAAACATTAGATAAGCGACTCGGTTTTTTTGATTAACGTTAAAAAAGAATTTTAATAAGGAATTTTAGCTGGTTAAATGCTATTAGATATTTAAAGATTGGTTGTTTGTTCTATTTTTATCCTATTTTTCATCGAAAACATTCTCCATTGCCACTGCAATTGCGCTAAGCAAACCAGCATCGTTTCCCAATTTTGAAAGTACCATTGTAGTATCTTCTCTAAGTTTTGGTATACAATACTCAAAGAGTGCTTGCTGTAGTGATGTAAGAATATACTCCTTGCCCGACGATACCTCACCACCTATTATTATCATCTCGGGGTTGAGCAGTTGAATTAGCATGGCTATGCCTTTGCCCAATTCGTGTCCTACTTTAGAAAGTAGTTGAATTGCAAACCGATCCCCTTTTCGAGCAGCCTCAATTATCAGTGAAGCTTCAATCATCTCTAAATTTTCATTAACAAGCTCTTTTAGTATGGAATCTTCACCTGATTTCAAACCTTCTTTTGCCATTTTTGTAAGAGCAGTTGCCGATCCGATTGTTTCAAGACATCCCTTTTTCCCACAGCTACATAGTACACCATCTTCTGAGATTGTGATATGGCTAAACTCCCCAGCAAAACCAGAATTTCCTTTGTAAAGTTTTCCATTCAGGATCATCCCAAGTCCGATACCCCAATCGATATGAAGAACTAAAACATTTTTCTTGCCTTCAGCTTGCCCAAATCTGAATTCAGCAAGTGCCCTTGCTTTGGCATCGTTCTCAATAAATACTGATAGGCCAAATCGCTCTTCGAGTAGCAAACCAAGGGGCTCGCTAAAGTTGAGGTAAGTATGGTTTATTCCGTTTGCTGAATCAACTAAACCTGGCATTGCAATTCCAACGCCAATTAATCTATCCCTGTTAATAGGGGAGTGGGCAATTAAATCTTCAGCATGTTGCTGAATTTTATCAAGGACTGATAAATTGTTCTCAATTTTTATGTCAAAAGATACCGTGCCGGATATATTCTCGTTATGGTGGTTATATATCGCCATACGAGTTTTGTACTTATCCATATCGATACCTAATATATATAAGGAGTGATCTGCCAAACCGTAAAGGCTAGGTTTACGCCCCCCATTAGAGTTACCAAGACCTTGCTCAACTACAAACCCATCGCTAATAAGCTCGTTTAAAATGGATTGGATTGTTGGTATGCTCAAGTTCAACTTTTTTGCCAGATAAGAGTTTGTTAAATGCCCACGTTGATATAAGTATTTAACGACCCTCTTTTTCTGCATAAATTTCTTCAGGTCTTTCCCATTTAATGAATGGAGATGGTTGTTTTGCCAAAAGTTCATAGGCGAAGTTTTGTGGTTACTAATGTATAATAAATTTATTATTCAACGCAAACATTATAAAAAAATTTAAAAAGAAATTAATTATTGTATTAAAAATATGTAAACATTCAATTGCTATTTGTAGATTACAATGACTTTTTAATTAATAGACATTAAATTC
>JBPXJX010000596.1:0-3032 GCA_051715525.1 Bacteroidales bacterium | reverse complement strand
AGGGTGATTTTCATAAAATATGAGCGAGTATGCGAAGATGCAAAGTATAACTCCCCCGAAGGCCAAATTAATTATATGGTAAACCCTGCTGTCCACTTTAAAGACCCTTGATTTTAGATATTTGACTCAATAGTAATCTATAAAAAATAAAGACTAGATCATAACGCGATCTAGTCTCTATAAATGAACTTATTTTATCTATTTGTTTTTAGATGAATCTTTTGTTGCCCTAATTCCTTCTGTTGCTTTTTTAATAGCATCGGCAGCAGCCTTTGCTGCATCATGAGCAGTTTTTTCATCTAGGTTAGCATCAATTTTATCCACCTCGTTTTCAAGATCACGTAGTGCTATCTCAAGGCTATCATTAGCTGCTTCAAGGTCAATATTTGATTTCTCCATCTCCTCATTGAAGGTTTTCTCAAAATCTTTTCCAAATTTTTCAAACTTATCAGAGTTGCGGATTACCTTATCGGCAATAGTAGTAACCCCGCTAAAAACTGCAATCCAAAGAGCAGCTATAAGAATTGCTACAAGTGAAATGATTAAAGCTCCAATTCCTAAACCCTTTGAACCGTAACCATTTGAGGCTTGTACTAATGAGATTATGCTAAATATTAGGGCTAGTCCTGCAGGAAAGAATGCTACTACTCCTACGCATGGGATAAATGCTACAACTAGAGAGATAACTCCAAGCACAATGCCAATAATCCCCATCACTTGCCCTGCCGTTGATTTCTTTTCTGGTTCCATAGTATTAGAATTTTTCAGAATGACGATTTTTTTTATCGCAATGATGCATCCAATTTATTTAATGCTTGCTTTTTAACTTACGTTAACCAAATCATAAATTCACTGCCAATTTCACCATTTCAATTGAGAATTGCAAATGGGCTGTAAATAAAAAGCGGAGGCAATAACCTCCGCTCTTTTTATCTAATAAATATCTGACGTCTGAAAGAAATCTAGTCATTATGTCTATCAAGTAAAATCTCCAAAATCTTACCAGCAGCATCAGAAACTGATGTACCAGGACCGAAGATACCAACAACGCCTTGATCGTATAGATATTGATAATCTTGAGCAGGGATTACACCACCTACAATTACCATAATATCCTCGCGACCATGCTTCTTAAGCTCTGCCATTACCTGTGGTACAAGCGTTTTGTGTCCTGCTGCAAGGCTCGATACTCCAAGCACGTGAACGTCGTTCTCTACAGCTTGCTTAGCAGCCTCAGCTGGGGTTTGGAATAGAGGACCCATATCAACATCGAACCCGATATCGGCATAGCCAGTTGCAACAACCTTTGCTCCACGGTCGTGACCATCCTGACCCATCTTGGCAATCATAATACGTGGTTGGCGACCCTCAAGCTTTGCAAATTTTTCGCAAAGTGCGCGAGCATTTTTGAATGTTTGATCTTCCATAGATTCTGATGAGTAGATTCCTGAAATTGAACGGATAACCGCTTTGTAACGACCTGCAACTTTCTCGCAAGCATCTGATATCTCGCCAAGTGTTGCACGTTTCTTGGCAGCATCAACGGCAAGTTCAAGTAGGTTCCCTTGCCCAGTCTGAGCGGCTTTGGTAATTGCAGCAAGTGCTTCTTGAACCTCATCATTATTGCGTTCAGCACGAAGTTTCTTGAGGCGTGCAATCTGCGAAAGGCGAACAGCAGCATTATCAACATCAAGGATTTCGATTGGATCTTCCTTCTCTAAACGGTATTTATTTAATCCAACGATTACATCTTTGTTCGAGTCGATACGCGCTTGTTTACGAGCAGCAGCCTCTTCGATACGCATTTTTGGAATACCCGTTTCAACTGCTTTCGACATGCCACCAAGCTCTTCAACCTCTTGGATTAGTTTCCAAGCGCTTTGTGCAATCTGGTGTGTTAAGTATTCGATATAGTATGAGCCAGCCCAAGGGTCAACTGCCTTGCATACGTTGGTTTCCTCTTGAATATAGATTTGTGTGTTACGAGCAATACGAGCCGAGAAATCGGTTGGTAGAGCGATTGCCTCATCCAAAGCGTTGGTGTGCAAACTTTGAGTGTGACCAAGCGCAGCAGCCATCGCCTCAATACAAGTACGAGCCACGTTGTTGAAAGGATCTTGCTCAGTTAAACTCCAACCAGATGTTTGGCAGTGAGTACGTAACGCCATCGATTTTGGATTCTTTGGGTTGAACTCTTTTACCAATTTAGCCCAAAGCATACGAGCCGCGCGCATCTTAGCAATCTCCATAAAGTGGTTCATTCCCACAGCCCAGAAGAATGATAGACGTGGTGCGAAAGCATCAATATCAAGACCTGATTTTACACCAGTACGAAGATATTCCAAACCATCGGCTAAAGTGTATGCTAGCTCAATATCAGCAGTTGCACCAGCCTCTTGCATGTGGTAGCCAGAGATTGATATGCTGTTGAACTTAGGCATATTCTTAGCGGTGAACTGGAAGATATCAGCAATAATTCTCATGGAGAACTCGGGTGGGTAGATATAGGTGTTACGCACCATGAACTCCTTAAGGATATCGTTCTGGATTGTTCCTGTTAGCTGCTCCATTGTTGCTCCTTGCTCAAGTCCTGCAACGATGTAAAAAGCAAGAATTGGAAGAACAGCACCGTTCATGGTCATCGAAACCGACATCTTATCAAGTGGAATACCTGCGAACAGGATCTTCATATCCTCGATGCTGTCAATAGCAACACCCGCTTTACCAACATCACCAACCACGCGCTCGTGATCTGAGTCGTATCCGCGGTGAGTTGCAAGGTCGAATGCTACCGATAAACCTTTCTGACCTGCAGCAAGGTTCCGGCGGTAGAAAGCATTTGACTCTTCAGCGGTTGAGAAACCAGCGTACTGACGAACAGTCCAAGGTTTCATTACGTACATTGTGCTGTATGGTCCACGAAGGAATGGGGGAATACCTGCTGCATAGTTCAGGTGCTCCATATTCTCAAGGTCTTCGGCAGTGAAAACAGGCTTAACGGCGATAAACTCTGGTGTAGTCCAGTTTGATCC
>JBPXJX010000595.1:0-5320 GCA_051715525.1 Bacteroidales bacterium | reverse complement strand
ACGCTCTTCCGATCTCTTACGACCCATTCGCCATCGGGTCCAGCAATGCATGAGCCGCCATTTTCAATTACTTTTGGTGCTTTTTCAAGTATTTTATCAAGATGTGGGGTGTTTTTTGGGAAATCGTTAATAGCCATTAATGCGGAAACAGAGATTACGAATGATCGCGACTCTTTAGCAATAAACTTGGTAATATCTTTGGTATTATGATCGCCTCCGGGCCACACTGCAATGTGCAAATCTTCGCCTAAGGCGTATAAAGCCGTTCTAGAAAGAGGCATCCAATTCTCCCAGCAGTTAAGGCCGCCAACAGTGAACTGCTTTAATGGATGTACTTGTAACCCATTTCCATCTCCAGGTGACCATGTTAGGCGCTCATCATAAGTTGGCTGCAACTTTCGGTGTACCGATTTTATTTCCCCTTGCTGATTGATATATACCAATGAGCAGTATAAGCTATGTCCACCACGGTTTTTAGCACGTTCAATAATTCCTAAGTAAATTGCAATTTTTCCTTTTTTGGCAATTCGACAAATTGAGTCAAGTTCGCCAGCTTCAATTTGAATACTGTTTCTGATATAATGAGCATGTAACTCTTTTTGAACCTTCGAATTCCACTCGGTTGCATCTGTTAACGAAGTCCAGAATGGGTAACCGGGTAGCAAAGCTTCACCAAAAACGATAAGTTCGCATTTTTCCTTAATGGCTTCGGCTATTGTTTTCTCAATCTTTTTGATGGTCTTTTCCTTATTCAACCAGACTGGAGAGATTTGGCCTAGCGCGACTTTTAAGAGGTTCATATTCAAATCTGTATTAAATAGATTTGAGCTAAAGGTAAGGATTAAATCAAACTGAAAAAACTTAAAGCTTCATTCCTAAAATTAAAACATCATCAATTTGAGGGTAATCGTCGCTGTAGGCATCTAAGGTAAGATCAAGGATTTGTTTTTGATCATTAAAATCACGCTGATGTATTTCGATTAGCAGTTCTCGAAGCTTTGATCGTTTAAATTTTTGACGGGTATTATTGCTTAACTGATCTTGGAAACCGTCGGTTGCCATATAAATAACATCGTCTTTTTGGTAGTTAACCAAATTAGTCAGAAAACTCACATCTTGTTTTGGAGAATAACCAATTGGCATTCTATCGCCTTTAATTTCAGTAAGTTCACTTGATTTTTGTCCTTCTGAATTTTTGGTCTCCCTAACAATATAAAGCGGGTTATGAGCACCTGAGAATTGTATGCTAAGGTTCTCAAAATCAATAATGCAAAGTGCGATATCCATTCCATCTTTAGATTCACCGCTTTTACCTTGCTGGTGCAACGATTCAATTACTCTATTCCTAAGTTGATTAAGTATATCTCCAGATGTTAGCTCGCAGCTTTGATTCACAATTTCTGCAAGAAAAGCCATCCCTAACATACTCATAAAACCGCCAGGAACCCCATGGCCTGTGCAATCGGCAACTGCGATTATTGTTTTATTGCATTTCTGGGTTATCCAATAAAAATCACCACTAACAATATTTCGAGGTTTGTAGAGTATGAAAAAATCTCGATTGAGGCTTTTAAATAGTTCATTTGGAGGAAGGAGAGCCGCTTGAATTCTCCCAGCATAGCTTATACTATCGGTAATTTCTCTTTGCTGCCTCGATAATACTTCATTAAGCTCGATAGTTACATCGAGGTTTTGTCTAAGTTCCTCTTCGCTTGCCTGAAGCTCATGGTTAAGGTTTACAGTCTCCTCGTATAGCTCTTTGACCGTTTGCTGAGTATCAATTCGTTCGGCTATTTCAATCTCAAGTTGGATCTTTTGATCAAAGAAAATTTTTATTAGTCTAGCAATATCTCCAAACTCATCCTTTTTATTAACAAATTCGTTAACAATTGAGTGATCCTCATTTTTTAGACTTTGGGCAATATGTTTTAGTGGATGTGTAACCCAGTTTCGAATTGCAAAAAGAAAGGTTAATATTGTTGCTATTAATAATCCTATCAACGAATAAGTCATCCAATTGGTTGATGATAATTCCATCATTAGCTGATTTTTGCTTGTAAAATCAACGATTAAATCTTTCCCATCGGATTGATCTTTATAAACTTTGGATATTTTTATTTTGGAATTATCATTTTCTTGATTTTTAATGGAATCGCTTGTTAATCTATAGTTTATGGAGAAATCCATTTCATTCTCGAGTTCGGTTATGTACTTTTTCCCCCATAGTTTACCAATTAAAAAATACCCTTTCGGCGCTCCTTTGTGCTCGCTATCATTTGATGGTACAATTGTACCCCCTGTTACCTCTAGAAGACTATCTCTTACATTAATGAAAAATCGACAATATCCATTTTGAAATAAGATTTTATCGATTACCTCTTTGTTTAAAAAAAAAGGTTGTTCAAAGTGGCTTGAATCAAATTGGTGGTAAACGATTTTGAAATTTTTATCGTAAATCCAGGTGCATGAGAGTTGGAACGCGCTAAGTGTTGTTAAGTTTGTCTCTTCCCACTCCTTTGAAGGGTTATTGATAAAATTAACCATCTCATCCCAGCAAGAGTAGTCAGTAACAAGGTTTTTGAAGTTTCTTTCTTTAAAACTTAAAATATTTTCGATAACCTGCTTTTTCGATTTTTCATTAGCATTCAGGAATAACTTTTCTTGTTGTTTATTAATATATTGATAACCTATGAAAACGCTAGAAAAAACGCAAATTGTTGCAATAAGTAGAATTAAAATTTTTGATTGGCTCTTCATTTTAACTAATAACTTTCTTTTATCTTTTTTGGATTACGAAGATAGCATTATTAATTTCTCAGAATTATGATATTTTTTAGTCTTGGGTTTAGTTTTTTTCTAAATAATCAGAATATGAGTATTTTATGATTTTTTATGATTCATTTGTAATTATTCTAATTTTCTCTAGATAAATCGATGAAATATTGATGAATAGGGCTATTAAATGGCATTTTATAGTTTTGGTTAAATTTAGTTAACAGGGTTCAATGTAAACCAAACTATTTTTTTGTAGTGAACTTTATGAATTGAATGGAAAATCAAAAGCCCCATTTATTGGGGCTTTAAATTATTTTTTGATATCATAAAAGCATCTGATTGGGGAGTGGAGTTTGCTTTCGGCTACCAACTTTTTAATAGCCTTTTCAACCTCTTTTTTATCGATTCCTGACGCTTCAGCAATCTCTCCTGCCTTCATGGGTTTTCCTGCTTTTTTAAGGGTGTCTAGTACTTTTTGATTTGCTTCCATAGCTTATATTTTAAGTTTTCTGATTCTATAAGTTGACAAGATAGTAAGAGCTTGGTTAAAAGTGAAATGTTAGTAGAAATATATTTTTTATTTACCATATTATACTAACAACGAACAACTGTCAACGAGCAACTAATTATGGCACCCACAAGTGCAACCCATCTTTTCTGCCTTCGATTTTTCGAATGCCTCGCGCCCCTCTTTGAATGCAAACCAGGCTATACCTAATGACCCAATTATATCAAACCAGGCAATACCAAAGAATTGGTACAGTAAACTGGCTCCTAAAAGTATAAACGAAAGATAAAAGCACGTTTTGGTGCAGTTGGCATCTGAGATTATTGCGCTCGAATTTAGCTTATGCCCAATATTCAGTTTGTATCTCATTAGAAAATACATTGTTACCAGTGAGATTGACGAAATAATAATTCCTGCTATTGTAGTTTCAGGCTTTACTCCTTTTACAATGTTTAGAACTGAGCCAATAATAAGTCCCGCTGTAAGAAGGTAGAATGCTGTTCCAGTAATTTTTAGCGCTTGCCTTTCGAATTTATCATACGATTCGGCGCTTAAATGTTGCATCCTAATGACCATGTGAAGCACACCAATTCCTGATATTACTTCAACAAAGCTATCGACACCAAAGCCCAAAAGGGCTAAGGTATCGTCGTTTGCACCAAAGAATACAGAAATTACCCCTTCGGCGATGTTGTAAAAAACAGTTATAATTGAAAGCCAAAGGGCTATCTTAAGTAATTTCGTTTTATCCATTACGATTTGATTAATCTATTTGAAAGTTATTAATTTATTGGTTGTTAAGTAGCGATTAATACTTAGTTTAACCGCTCAGTCGCTCAATAAAATTTATCTATCCCTAAAGTTTAAATCTTTCTAATTTAGTAACTCCTACCACAAAGTCTTTCTCAGTTTCGATAAGTTTCTCATTTAAATCAAAAAGATACTCGCATTCGTTAAAGAAGTTTATTGCTGAAATATTACCAAGTTCCAGAGATTTCCTAAGTAATAGATAGCTATTGTCGATGTTTAAATAGTCTTTAAGATTTTTGCAACGTATTAGGTTGTTTTGAGTTTCAATTAATATTTGTTGGGTCTCAGATATTAACTGAACTTCAATAGTTTTCGATTCAGCCTCAGTGGCCATCAGGTAAATCTTTGCTGCTTTCACTTTTCCTGCATTTTTCCATAGAGGAATTGCCAATCCAACTTTTAGGCCTCTAAACGTTTCGGCTTTTGTTTCTTCGCTTTCAAAGCCCACTTCGAAATTGGGTAACCATTGATTTTTAGCAATATTAAGGTTGTAAGCAGATTGCTTATTGTTATATGCTAGCAAAAGGAATCGTGGATCGTTCTGCTTTATTTCGGACATGACACTATCGTTAAAAGTTTTCAAAATACTAATTGTATCGTTAATAGCAATCGATTTCCCTCCATTTAGCGATGCAAGTTTATGACTAAGAGCATCAATCCTTGAATTGTTTATATTTAACTTATCACTAATTTCGATAAGTCGAGTTTGTGCATTATTGTAGTCTAGGGCAGATCCATCTCCTGTTTCGAGTCGTTTCTTAAACCAATCTACAACCTGTTCGGTTTGCATTACTCTATTTTTCAAAATATGGTTGAGCTTCTTCTCGAATATTACCTCTGTAATTGTTAACTTAACCTCAAGTAGCACCTCTTGCCGAAGCATTTTATATTCCAATTCGGAAATCTCTTTTGATGTGTTTGACTTTTTTACTTTACTAAAGTAAACAGTTGGGAAATCAAAAGATTGGGTAATTGCCCAAGTTTTTTTCATGCCAACACCTTTCTGCTCAGCAGGAAACCAACCAGCACTAACGAAGGGGTTTTCAGGTGTGATATCCATCTTCGCTTCTGCTTTTTTTGCCTCTTTCCATAGCATTCCACTTTTTAAGGTAGGGTTGTTTTGCTCTACCTCTTTAAGCGCATTATCGAGCCATGATTGCGAATAGCAGAAGTGGGCAAAAAGGATTAATGTTATTGATATTATTAGTCTTTTCATTACTTAGCCTA
>JBPXJX010000594.1:0-1533 GCA_051715525.1 Bacteroidales bacterium | reverse complement strand
TTGCTCGTCACATCCTTCTTCTGTCTCCTGATAAAAAGATCTGGCATAAACATAATTTTTACCATCAACTACATCTATAAAAAAGGTAATTTTACCAAAGCAAGAGGTTTCAGTTCTTGCACTTACAACTATATTAAAAGGAGTTTCAACAGTAGCCTCATCCGGAAGATCCCAACCAGTTAACTCAAGTGTAGCTGTTTCGGTATAAAGGCTCCCATTCTCAAGTTTGCAACTAGTAATCGCAATGCAAACCACAATTCCTAAGCCTAAGTATTTAGTTAATCTATTCATTGTATTTTAATTTTAAAGTAAAAAAAGCAAATATAAATGATTAAAGACATGCATCATCTCCTGCAAGATAAATTATCTCTCTACTTTAAGGAATTCATGTTTAAGTTCTCAATTATAACCCTTTTAATTGTATTGAAATACGATTTCATAGAAAAATTTTCATGTGATGCATCTTTATTAATCTGGAAAGCAATGCTTAATCCATACTTTGGAATAAATTGCACATAGGTTATATACCCTGGCACAAAACCTGTATGACCATAATACTGGATGCCATCTGTTTCGCCTATAAAGCAGCCAAGTCCATATTTGGCGCCTTCGAAAAGTGAGGTGTTAAAGGGGGCAGGTGTAAACATCAACTTTTTAGTCTCGGCTTTTAGAACAGAGCCGCCATATAGCTGTTTTGCCCAACTAGTTAAATCGGAAACATTTGAAACAAGACCTCCTCCAGTCCATTCCATTTGTGGGTTAAATGCATACTTCCCATTATTCAACATTTTTTCAGGAAGAAAAAATTCTTTAGAAAGATTTGTATATCCAGCAACAAGCCCTTTTATCTCTCTCTTGTTAGAAGGAGTTGTATTCAGCAGATTACAAGGCTTAATTATCAGCTCATCAAGAACATCATAGTAGTTTTTTCCTGTCGCTTTTTCGATAATCAGCCCAAGAACTAAATAGTGCGAATCGGCGTACTCCCATCCTTCACCTGGGGAATTTGATGGTTTTGCTCCAAAAACATATGATAATCTTTCCTCAACGCTCCACACCTTATCCGGGTTTTGCTTTAATTGCTCCCATACTTCCTTATGATAAACATATTCTGGTATTCCTGCCGTATGATTAAGAAGCATTTCAACTGTAATATCCTTAGCATTAGGAACTTTCAAGAACCATGCTTCATCCTTTAAGTAGTCTATTGCCTTTGCTTTTAAGCTAATAAGATTATTCTCATAGAGTTTAAGAATAACTGCAGCAACATAGGTTTTACCTACACTTCCCGAGAACATAATATCTGTAGGTTTCATGTTAATTTTATTTTCAACATCAGCATAACCTGACGCCCATGACACCTCGGAATTATCGCTATACCTGACAGATAAAGTTACCCCGGGTGCAACTTTCTCAATAGTTATTGAATCAAGTTTTTGTTGAATGTCAGAATATAACTTTTCTTTACTAGTTGGGGCTGTACAACCAACAAAACATATAAGTCCTACAATGAATAATGAGTGAGAATTTTTA
>JBPXJX010000593.1:0-2538 GCA_051715525.1 Bacteroidales bacterium | reverse complement strand
CGTTAACCTTACTATTTAATATGCAACCCCATATTCGATATGCAAATATTGACGATTTAGAGCCAATATACAATTTGGTATGTGATCTTGAAGGTTTTGAGATGGATAAAGAAGCATTTGAAAAAACCTATAAAAAAAACTTAGCCGATTCACATATCCACTATATTATTGCTCATATAGATAGTATAATTGTAGGGTTTATCAGCATTCATATTCAGCATATACTTCATCACTCCAACCCAACCTGCGAATTGCAAGAGCTAAACATCACCCCAGAATTAAGAAGTTCTGGAATTGGCGGACTATTGATGACCGAAGCCGAGAAGATTGCAAGAAACCTTAATCTCGAAGAGATTGAGCTTACAACAAAAATTCATCGCGAGCGAGCTCAAACTTTTTACAAAAAGTTGGGATATACACATACTCACAATAAATTTGTAAAGAAATTATAATCATCATTTAATCTTGTCATTTTCAAATTAATTGACAAACAATTGGCACATTGAGTAATTGGCTAATTGTCTCATTGACCTTATGCTTAAAAGCATGATTATCTTATTTCTTGCCAAAAAATGAATTGGCTTTAACATCATTTTATAACTTTGCAGTCCGAAAATCCTAAAAGATTAATTATGGCAGAAAAGAACAAGGATGCTAAGCTTATGGCTGAATTTCCTCCGGTTAAAACCGAGCAATGGGAATCAGTAATTCGCGAAGATCTTAAAGGCGCCGATTACGACAAAAAGTTGGTTTGGAAAACCATGGAGGGCATTAGCGTAAAGCCCTACTATCGCGCCGAAGACCTTAAGATTATCGAAACCACAAAGGTGCTACCAGGGGAATTTCCCTACATCCGTGGCAATAACGAAACGGGCAATAATTGGCTAGTTCGTCAGGATTTTGACGTAAATGGCGATAATCCCGCTGAAACAAATCAAAAAGCGCTCGACGCACTTACCAAAGGTGTTGATTCGCTTGGTTTCAGATTATGTAAAGGTTGCGAACCATCATTCGATGGCGTTAGCAAGGTAATTAATGGTATAAATTTCGAAAAGGCTGAAGTAAACCTTATAGGCGGTGGCACATCGCGCAAAGCGTTACCTTTCTTTATTCAAAAGATTAAAGAAGCTAAAGTTGACCCTAAAAAGGTAAAGGCATCAATCGACTACAGCCCACTTTCATCATTTTCGCTTAACGGCAAATTCTGCTGCGATGCCGATACATCATTCAACAGAATGAAGGAAACCATTGAGGCTGTTCGCGAGTTTCCTCAATTCAAAGTGATTGGTGTTAACGGTTATATTTTCCACAATAGTGGTTCAACCTTAACTCAAGAGCTAGCATTTGCTCTTGCAATGGCAAACGATTACCTAGCAGCTCTTACCGAAAGAGGCGTTTCTGTTGATGAGGCTGCTAATCGTATGCGTTTCAACTTTGCCATTGGAGCAAACTATTTCATGGAGATTGCCAAATTCCGCGCTGCTCGCTTACTTTGGGCCAAAGTTGTTGAGGCTTACGGACCAAAATCTTTAGAGTCATCACGCATGAACATTCATGCCGAGACCAGCACTTGGAATAAAACCGTTTACGATGCTTACGTTAACATGCTTCGTACAACTACCGAAGGTATGTCGGCGGTTATAGCAGGTGTTGATTCTTTAAATATACTTCCTTTCGATACAACCTACCAAAGCGCAACGGCTTTTTCTGAACGTATTGCTCGCAATCAGCAGTTGGTTATTAAGGAGGAGTCTTATTTTGATAAAATTGCCGATGTTGCAGCAGGTAGCTACTATATCGAAAACCTAACCGATTCAATTGCTCAAGAGGCTTGGAAACTTTTCCTTAAGATCGAGGAGATGGGTGGTTACCAAGCAGCCTTCACAAAAGGGTTTATTCAAGATCAGATTAAAGAGGTTGCTCGCAAACGTGATGCAAACATCACCTCACGTCGCGATACCGTTTTGGGAACTAACCAATACCCAAACTTTACCGAGAACGCCGATCTAAAGGTTATTAAAGAGAGCGCAGTAAAACGTCCAGTTGTTCAAAAGACTGCTGAGATGATTGCCGAGCCTCTTGTACCATATCGTGGTGCTCAAGCCATTGAGGAACTTCGTTACAGAACCGATGCTAGCGGAAAACGTCCAAAGGTGTTCATGCTAACCCTTGGTGGACTTGCAATGCGTCGTGCTCGTGCGCAATTCAGCTGTAACTTCTTTGCTGTGGCTGGTTTTGAGGTAATCGACAATATCGGTTTCAAAACTATCGACGAAGGTCTTAAGGCGGCAATTGATGCTAAGTCGGATATCGTTGTTATTTGCAGCTCCGACGATGAGTATGTAACACTTGCTCCTGAAGCATTTGAGAAACTAGGAAACAAGGCAATTTACGTAGTTGCTGGTGAGCCTGCTTGTAAAGCAGAATTAGAGGCTAAAGGAATTAAAAATTTCATCAGCACTAAGAGTAATGTTTTAGACACCTTGGTTGAATATCAAAAGATGCTTAAAATCTAAAGAAAATGAGAAAAGACTTTTA
>JBPXJX010000592.1:0-5056 GCA_051715525.1 Bacteroidales bacterium | reverse complement strand
GGAAAAGTAAACAACCCCTTTGTTCGCAAGCGTTTCCAAACGCATACTTGTTTACTGTTTTCGGCACGCGTACGGTGACGAACACCAACGCAACTAAAAATCGCCATGTTTCTTATTGTATTGTGCACTAATCTCCCTAATAATATAGGGATTAGATGTCTTCATGGTATCATATGGGTAGAAGATTAAATAAAATATCCTATAAAAAACTTCGCCATGAAAACAATTAAAAGCATACTTACAGCAACTCTCGAAATTCTTCTTGCAACCTTAACAACAATGGCAGAAGCACCCGAGAGCACGATGTTTTACATGAACAGTCGTAACCGTTACTATGCAACCAAGTTTATTCTAGCCTCTAACCTTATCGTATTACCCTTCAGTATCAATAAATCCGACTCGCTAAACCTTGTTTTCGATACAGGCGTGGGTCGTACAATAATAACCGACTTTTCGAACTCCCAAGCTTTGCTTCTTGATAAAGGTCGAAAGGTTAGGGTTAAGGGTTTAGGGTCAAAGGAATCGGTTGAAGGAATACTTTCGAGAGATAACGCTCTTTCGATGGGTGAGATTTCTGGTGAAAGTCAGGAAATCCTATTTGTCCCAAACAAAACAATCGATTTATCATCGTGTATGGGACACCATATTCATGGGTTAATTGGACGTTCAATTTTCGAAAGGTTTACAATTGAAATAAACTACACTAACAAAACTGTTAAGTTTTACGAAAGCAAGAATTACAGCCCTAGGATTCGAAAAAATGAAGAGGTGATACCAATTGAATTGATAGATGGACGACCATATATTACCGCTCTGGTAACCATAAACGGCAAACAATTCCCTGTAAAACTACTTTTCGATACGGGAATGAGCTTCGCATTATGGCTCGATCCCGCCACAAACCCTAACATTAAACCATCGTCAATAAGCAGGCACGATGCATTTGGGAATGGGCTAAATGGTGCCGTAATGGGCGAAGTTTCGAGGGTTGAAAAATTTCAAATTGGAAAATTTGAATTCAACAACGTTATTACTGCGTTCCCAGATTCAAACAACATAGCCGATGTTACATCCAATACCGACCGTAATGGAAGCGTAGGAGCCGATATTTTTAGAAGATTTAACGTTACTATCGACTATCAGAATAAACGAATAATCCTTAGCAAAAACAACACTTACAAGGAGCCATTCTCGTACGATATGTCGGGTATTGAGGTTGGCACATTAATCCCTGGACTTCAATTCTATCGTATAGTCTCGGTTGGCAGTAATACCCCTGCCTCGGAGTGTGGGCTTATGGAGAACGACGTACTAAACAGCATTAACGGACAGCAAGTTTCGAGCCTATCGCTTTGCGAAATAACCTCGATGCTTAAATGCAAAGAAGGACGCAAAATTAGAATTACCGTATTAAGGAATGGTGAGATAATTAAAGTTAACCTCAGATTAAGAAAGTTAGTGTAATGCGTCTGGTTTCTGACGCTCGCGCCAATTTTGCTAACGCATTTCCAAACGCGTGCTCATTTTGCAACTAACTTAAAGCGCAGGCACAGCCTGTATGGCAAAAATAATTTTAAAACTAAAATATTTAGGCTAACCTTTTAAAAATAGCAGCAATAAGAACTTCATGTGGATTATCTTGCAACCTTAAAATTTTTCTGTTAACAAACTTTCACCTAATTAAACCTTCAAATATTGATTTATATCAATATATGTATAAATCAATATCTTTATCTTTGCAATATCGTTCAAAACAGAAAAACTAAACAATTAATTAACTATCATAAATATACATTTCAACATGAAGGGTAAAGCACTTAAACTATTTGCAGCAATTGCGCTCGTAGCCGCATCCACTTTTGCAAAAGCTCAGGTTGACGATCCGATTGCATGGAGCGTTAAGGCCAAGGCCATAAGCGGTAATAAGTACGAATTAACTATTAACGCTACTATAGAACAGGATTGGCACTTATACTCCATTACACTTCCTGAAGGAGGGCCAATTGCAACCACCTTTACTTTTAATCAGTCTCCAGATTTTAAACTAATTGGAAAAGTAAAAGAGCTTACAAAACCCATTAAGGAGCACGACGAAATATTCAACTTAGATCTATCATTCTTTGCCAATAGTGCCGAATTTAGCCAAGAGGTTGAGCTAACAGGCGCAGCAACCGAAATTAAGATCAACGTGGAGTATCAGGCTTGCTTTGCCGATAAATGTATTTACCTCGAAAAAGATTTTTCGGTAAAGGTTGGTGCAGGTAATGTTACCGAGGCCAAAACCGAAGAGGGAAATAAAGTTGAAGCCATAAAGCCGCTTGTATCGATTGAAGAGCGTAAGGTTGAAGATGCTACGCCTGTAAAAAAGGACAACCAATCTTTACTAATTTTCTTTTTAATTTCGTTTGCAGCAGGTCTTGCCGGATTACTTACCCCTTGTGTTTTCCCAATGATTCCAATGACCGTTTCGTTCTTCATGAATAAGCAAGCCAATAAGTTTAATGCATTTATAAATGCATTAGTCTTTGGTATTTCAATTATTGCAATCTACACATCAATTGGTTTTATAGTATCGCTCACCAACCTTGGTGCCGATTTTGCAAACCAGCTAACATCGCACTGGATTACCAACATAATCTTCTTTACGCTTTTCATCGTATTTGCAGCATCGTTTTTTGGGCTATTCGAGATTGTTCTACCAGGTGGTTTAGCTAATAAAACCGATAGCAAGGCTGATAAGGGTGGTTTTATTGGCTCATTCTTCCTAGCGCTAACCACTGTTATTGTTAGTTTATCGTGTGTTGGCCCAATCGTGGGTGCTTTGCTAGTTGAAGCAGCAGCAGGTCTTGGCGCAAAACCAATTATTGGGATGTTCGGCTTCTCGCTTGCATTTGCAATTCCTTTCACGCTATTCGCAATTTTCCCATCGTGGTTGAATAGCCTACCTCGCTCTGGCGGTTGGATGAACTCAGTAAAAGTTGTGCTTGGATTTATAGTACTTGCCTTCTCGCTCAAGTTCTTAATGGTTATTGACCAAACATACCACTTTGGAATTTTGAAACGTGAGATTTTCTTAGGCATTTGGGTGATAATATTTATCCTTTTGGGATTTTACCTATTGGGAAAAATCAAGTTCAGATTCGACTCTCCTCTTAAGAAGTTAGGCGCTACACGCATAATACTTTCCATTGTTGCGTTTGCATTTGCTATCTACCTAGCAACTGGAATCTTTGGTGCACCATTAAAAACCATCTCGGGTTTAATTCCTCCACAATCGAGTGGCAAGAAGGCTGACGGAAAATCGACTCTTTGCGATACTCCAAAGTATGCAGATATTCTTGAACTACCATACGGTTTAGAGGGTTACTTTGATTACAAACAAGCGCTAGCTTGCGCTAAAGCGCAAAACAAACCGCTATTCCTTGATTTTGTTGGGCACTCGTGCTCAAACTGCAAGGAGATGGTTTCGAAGGTATGGAGCGATCCACGTGTACTCGAGAGGCTTAAAAACAACTATATCATTGTAGCCCTATATATTGATGAGAGGAAAGAACTTCCCGAGAACGAATGGTACACATCAACTGTTGACGGTAAGGTTAAAAAGACCCTAGGTAAACAGAATGCTGATTTGCAAATTAGCCGTTTCAATATCAACGGACAACCATACTACGTTCAACTTAATGGCGATGAAAAGACCTTAGTAGAACCAAGGGGCTATGATCTAGATGTTGAAGCATTCATCAAATTCCTCGATAATGGCGTTGAGGAGTATAAAAAGAGAAATAGTTCGAAATAGTATAAGCCCAAAATCCAAGAAGAGCCTGAAAATAATTTCAGGCTCTTCTTATTTGTATCTAATTTCTCAACTTGCCTGATCGATTAAACAGATAATATCTAATTGCCAAGGCCACAACAACTGGGAAAATCGCCTTAGGTAATGATTGTGGCAAAAAAGACCAGCACACTAGCAGAATAAGGGCAATCACAAAGTTGATATTTAAATATATTTTAACCCATTTCTGAAGCCCCTTTGCCGATAGAATAAAAACAACTAGCAAATGAAGTGGGTTTGCCCATAGCAAGTTCATATTCCAAACCATCGATTTATGAGCCGTTCCAATCCAAAGGTATGCAAAAAGCACACCTAATAATCCAGTAAAAACTAATAGGGTTCTATCAATCCACAAATACCTAACACCTCTTCTAATTTCACTATATGAAGCAAATGCAATTAAAACCAATAAAATTGTAAATAGTTGAAATGGCGAGCCCCAAATAAACCTTGGTTTATCTTCGGCTCCTTTTAGTATGAGCTTTGCCTTTACTGAAAAAGGGGACTTAGCTGAGTCTGTTGCAAATGATGCATTCTGAAAAGCCTTATCGAGATGATCGGGTAAAAACATATAATCCCAGGGGATTGCTTCTCTATCAGCAGGGATTCCCATAAGCAAGTCAATACCGAGCTCAGCCCAAGGCTTATTTATCAAGTTTGGTTTTAGCAATTCTCGATAACTCTTCCCCTTTTCGAATGAGCTATAATCGAACTCAATTTTACGCGGAATTGCCTGTACAAACACATCTCGTATGCGAGTTGCACAGTTATCATTCAAAAAATCGTATTGATAATACCTATGCTCTTCGGACAAATTCACAAAAAGAGAGTCAAGCATATACTGCCTTTCGGTAAGTGAAATGTTTAACCTCTGCTCCCAAACGCTGCGGTTTTCGCTCACATACTCTTTATTAAAAAGGCGATATGGGTAACATGAAAGGATATACTTTAACTTTCCTTGAATAAAGTTTGGATAGAAATTGGGGTCTTCGAAATTAAAAGTTCCATAGTTAAATACTATATCAAATCTTAGTTGTGGATCATATACACGAATGGCACTATGTCCAAAGGTTGAATACAACTCATTACCCGCAGAACAGGTGAGTAAACTAACCCTAGAACTATCTGTTAACTTTATGCTTGTTTTTTTGGCATCTACATTTATCGAAAAGAAAATAAATGCTATCGCTAGTAGTAGCTTAACTAAATTGTTTTTAATATTCA
>JBPXJX010000591.1:0-3150 GCA_051715525.1 Bacteroidales bacterium | reverse complement strand
TAATGAATCTCTTAGAACCGTTAGAACATCTTCCTTATCCTCGATGTGAATGTTTTCCAATATTCTTTCTAAACTTATAATATTCTCATTAATCCCATGTATTTTCATAAGATTCTCAGAGAGGTAAAACCTATTTCTACTAACATCAAAATGAAACTCTCCGATCTTTGCTAGCTCCTGCGATTTAAGAAGAAGCGTTGTTTTTTCACGAAGGTTGTTTTCGAGAAGAACCCTATTCGTTATATCATCAATACAAACATAAACCGAAGGGTTATCATATAAATCGAGATAAGTCGTAGTTATTAATACATCTCGTTCAATTTGGATATTGTCCTTATTAAGATGAAATTTCCCCTCGACCTTAAAAAGATTTTCTTTTGTTTTAAGCGTATGCTTTATGGAGTTTCGTATTGTACAATTCGGACAAGATGAGCTGCTCCCACAACCACCACTTTCCTCAATGGAGAATGTGCAATTAAGAACATCTCCTGCCTGTAAACCAATAATTTGCCCTTCACTCTTATTGGCAACATTTAGCCCTGTTTGGTTTATCTTAGTAACATTGGCCTTTGAATCAACCAAAAGCATTATTAGTGGTGTCCTATTGAATATTAATGAGAGTTTTAGCTCGTTATCCCTAATTTCATTCTCTCTCTTTTGTCGTTCCTCAATTTCAATCTGTAGTCGCTGATTTGTATGGTTAAGCTGCTCGGTTCGCTCAATTACTTTCTCCTCTAACCTTGAATTTAGCTTACGCAGATCATTATTAAGCTTTAGGTTCTCGAGCCTAACGCTCAAAATATTCAAGAAGCTTATTAATAATGATTCAAACTGCCTTAGCCCCTTTTCATCAGAACTATCGCCAATTATTAAAAGAAAGCGTTTACCAAAATTGGGAATGTTGAATGGATATATGCATATATTATTGAAACCTTTAGAGCTATCAAATAATAGATCGGAGCATATTTGCCTTACTTCGGGTTGAGAAAAATAAAAAGGTTCATTCCGACTACAATCAATCGATTTTATGCCAAGTGAAAACCCATGCCTTTCAATATTATCGTCCAAAGAATAGTATGATTCAATAAAGAAAACATTATCCTCGCAAACACAAATTGCAGTAAAGGGTAGTGATTTAAGAATTGATAATTTTTCGAGTATACTATCCTGATAAAAGCTAATATTCCCTGATTTTGCTGGCTGATTGTTTAAAATGTTAACTAACAGCAAATCCTCGAGGTTCTGCGAAAGGGAATAGTTCTCCTCTTCGAGTAGCTTAATTTTAGTAATAAGTCCTTTTATCTCCTCATCCTGTTCCATATACTTATTTCCTTTCGAAAAAAGATAAAAGCTGCGCATTAACAAAATCGGGCGCATCGATTTGAATAAAATGGCCAGCCTCTGAGTATCTTACTAATTTGCTCCCTTTGATATTTTCATTTAACGTTTCTGCAATTCTCGAAGATAAATAAACATCCCCATCTCCTCTAATAATTAGAACAGGGATATCCAATTTATGCAGTTTATCAGATATTTCTATAAGATTTTTATTATCGAGCGAACCTGCAAAATGCAAAAATGCTTTTCGTCCTTCGGATGAATTCATTGGCTTAAAGAAACAATCCATTAACTCATTATTACATAGATCTTTATTATATAAGCCGCGTTGAACAATGATTTTAAAAGTTCCCAAATCGAGAGATGCCATGGCGATTTGCCTAATTATTGGCGTTCGCATAGCAATGATTGGCTGAACAGGCCAATAATCGTAGGCTACGGTATTAATAAGCGCTAAATCTATTATTGAACTGGGATTATTAACAGCCATAATTTGCGATATTCCACCTCCTAAATCGTGACCCACCAGGTGGTATCTTAAATATCCTTGCTTGGCCATAAATTCAGCCATTATCAAAGCATGATTTTTTAATGAGTATGGAACATCCAATGGCTTATCGGAATCACCGCACCCTAATAAATCAGGAACAATAACTCTATATTTATGAGCTAACTGTAATGCAATATTCCTCCAAATAAATGAATACGTGGTAATACCATGAATAAGCAAAACAACTTCTCCTTCACCTAGCTCGAGGTAATTTATACTCCTTCCGTTAATCTGAAGTTTTTTAGGATAATCAAACTCATCTCTCATAACCAAATTGTTTAGATTTCAATTCAATCCTAAAAGGCTAATATCAGAATTCCTTTACGAAGGAAAAGAAGATTAAAACAACCTTCTTTAATCCTTCGCAATTATTAAATAAGCAAACTTTTTTTTTAAAGAGTTAATATTTTAATAATGTTCAAAATGCTTATCCTCATTTTCATTTAAATGAAAATTATACCCGGTTGATGATTTCTTTGTTGAAGATTTACTTGTTACTGAAACATGCTTATTATTATCTTCCTTCTTCTTAAACTCTTTTCTCTTAACCTGAGCATGACCAACATTCTCAACCTTAAAGAACGAAACCAAATCTTTTAACTGTTCTGCTTGGCTCGAAAGCTCCTCGGCGCTTGTAGAAAGTTCCTCACTAGCTGCAGCATTCTGCTGTGAAACTGAATTTAGCTGATTAACTGCACCATTTATCTGAAGAGTTCCATTGTTTTGCTCGTTGCTTGCAGCAGAAATTTCCTGAACCATTCTTGTGGTTTTCTCAATATCAGGTAGTAATTCAACCAACTTTTTACCAGCACCATCGGATAAATCAAGACTCTTTATTGATAATGAAACGATTTCATCGGCGGCAACCTTGCTCCTTTCGGCCAATTTACGAACCTCTGCAGCGACAACAGCAAAGCCTCTCCCATGCTCGCCTGCACGTGCAGCTTCAACAGCAGCGTTAAGCGCAAGAATGTTAGTTTGGAAGGCGATATCGTTGATTATCTTAATCTTATCCGCAATTACTCGGTTAGCATCTACTGCATTGCTCGATCTTGTTACCACTTCCTGCATTCCCTGATAGGTTGTTAAAGAAATTTTTTCGGTATGTGATGCATTTTGGCTATTCTGCTCAATATTTGAGGTCATCTGCTCCATGGTTGACGAAACCTCCTCAACCGAAGCGGCTTGTTCGTTTGCTCCCTGCGATAACTCCTGCGAGGTACTGCTCATCTGCTCGCTGGCTGCGGCAATATTATCAGCAA
>JBPXJX010000590.1:0-1402 GCA_051715525.1 Bacteroidales bacterium | reverse complement strand
TAGGTCATAACGGCTATTGCCGAGTAAACATTTAGAAACGCGGAAGATATATATACCAGAGCAGCCTCACCTTTTAGTCCAATTAGGCTGAATGCAGGCGAAAGTAGCTCAGAGATTATGTTTAAAACGCCAAAATGGTATAGTAGGGTTACTGTTAATGAGATAGGTATGGTAATCTTCAAAAACCATAAAGAGGTTTTAATAGCCGATGGAATTGCCAACTTTACACAACTTGCAATTCTTTTTGAAAAGGATGGTTTTGAAGATTTATTTTCCATTTTTTTGTTTGATGAGCTATGCTTAGGAGAATTGCTTTTTCTTCTTTTTGAAATCAAAGATGAGAACTATCCCTAAGATGATAAGAGTAATGCTTATTAACGCAGGTATGATATACATATCCTGAGGGGTTAGTGCTAGTCCAAGGGTTAACGAACCTATGGAAATAATCCCTGCAAAAACAGCGTAAAAGTTTGTTTTGTAAAACCAGGCATAAGGGAAAAAATGAGCACCCGTAATAATTGCATATACCATGATAAAGTAATCGGGACTTTTTATTAACACAAAAATCAAAAAAGGGAAATAGAAAAGTTGAGCAAAGTTAAGCCATAGTCCAAGTGGTTGAAGAGGATTTTCTTGATCCTTCCAATTCGTTTTAAATAATTTTGAAGCAAGAAGGGCAAGAGGTAGGAGTAAACTCCCAACAATAAAAGTGAGAACTGATTTGTTGTATGCGCTGCTATTTAATGTCCAAACAAAAGCAATTAAACCCCAAATAATGCTTGCTGCGAAGATAAAATCGATTCCGTTTTTTGCATTAACCGAAAGGCTAATCCTTAGGTTTTCGAACTTGTTTTTAATATCCATCTGCTAGGTTTGTAATGTTTAAATAGTAATAAATTGGATTACCTCAAATAAAAAAGCCCCAACTGCTTGGGGCTTTGTGCGGGTAAAGGGACTCGAACCCCCACGTCTCTCGACACTAGATCCTAAGTCTAGCGCGGCTACCAATTACGCCATACCCGCGAAAATTGTGGTGCAAATCTAAGTCTTTTTTTTAAAACAGCAATGTTGTTGCAATTATTTTATGAAATTTTTTTCAATTATCTGATAGCAAATCAAATGTATTTTATTTTCGGAGCTCAAAGTTCTTACCTAAGTATACTTTCCGCACCTGTTCGTCATCTGCAAGTTCCTGGGCAGTACCCGATTTTAGTATATCTCCTTCAAAAAGGAGGTACGCTCTATCGGTAATAGTTAGCGTGTCATGAACGTTATGGTCGGTAATTAAAATGCCGATATTTCTATCTTTTAGGTGTGAAACAATGTTTTGAATATCCTCTACAGCAATAGGATCGACCCCTGCAAATGGTGCGTCAAGTAGGATAAACTTAGGGTCTAGAGC
>JBPXJX010000589.1:0-5381 GCA_051715525.1 Bacteroidales bacterium | reverse complement strand
TAATCTATCTAAAGCCAATATTGCTATATAAAAATTACTGCCTTTAGTAACTCCAGACAAATGGGGCTCAGAAAATCTAATTCGTCGTTGTGTAATTTTCATAATAAAAATTTTTTAAGGTTAAGCAATTAATTCGTTGTTCATTCTTATAATATCAATCTCTTTTCGAGTAAATGACTCAGGCACACCAGATTGAGATAAAATATCAATAATCATAGGAGTTGAAAACTTCTTTTCATTCGTTAACTCTTTTATCAAACTCAATGCCTCTTCATGAGTTAATGACTTTTCATTGACAAATCGCCGTATTTGCCTATTTGTTAGGACTTTTTCATCATTCTCTATGGTTCTTATTCTCCTCTCAATTGTTCTTATTGAAGACAAGACTTCAACTAAAATTTCATTCTCTGTACGTGTTTCTTTTACTTCTTCTTCTGGAGTTTTCTTAATTATTGCTTTAAAATTTGAATCAAATTGAGTCCAATATGTATTAAAAACTTTCTCAAGAATACTTTCCTTCAATGCATTTTCTTTTAAAGACACATTTATAGTTCTCACCAAATTCCAAATGCTTTCTTTTGTTGGTAGTGTATGATTAAATTGAGCCAACGGGTTTTCAACATCGATTGGTTGCAAATCAATTAAAAATGTACAAACTCTATTTGATGATATCCCTTTTGCCAATGCTCCCGCCTCAAAAAGAATCCAAGGTTTATTAATATTTTGCTTGGTAAGGCAAATTATACCAACTCCTGTATTAGCTAGTTGGTCATTTATTTCAGAAAACCATAAAGCTCCTCTGTCTATATCTTTAGATGACATCCAAGGGGAGACTGCTTGAATTACACATTGAATCCAATCATCTAATAGCTCTGCTACTAGTTTGCTTCTTTCTCCTGACCAACTAATAAAGACTTTCATATCAACCTCCAATTTTTATTGAAATTTCATTTGTATATCTAATTGATTATTAGCCATGTCAAGTTAAGCAATTTTTAATTGATTATAGTACATAAAAGAAAAAACCCACAAGCTAGTGGGTTAAAAGACATAATATGTTAGCTAATAAGCGATTTTCATTGACAAAAGCTGTTAAGGCTTTGTGATTGGATTGAGTAGTCCTTACACTTTTTGCAATAAAGAAATCTTGTACCTTTCTTGTATTCGTCCATTTCAAGGAATCTCTCAAATGCTTTTTTAATTTCCTCAGGTAAATCTTTGTACTCAACCACTTCTCTAGGGGAGCGACAATTTACACAGTAGCTGCTTTGCTCTTCAAGAGCTGCCATCATTAGCAGTTCTTTTATTGAAGAGCCATTGTTCATCAATTTTAATAGTTTTGGATTGTTAATCATTTGATTTATTGTTTATTTGGTTAATTTCTCTAAAAATACTTTCTGTCTTCTCGTCATATTCTTGACATTGTTCACAATACTTAAATGTTACATACTCATAAAAGACATCGTCTTTACATTTTTCTTTATAGAACTCAACAAAAAAATCCTGCATGTCATTTAATGGAATTGTATGTCTTAATGAGCCGCATTTCTTACAGTGTGCACTTCTATCTTCGAACTGACTAATTATTTCGTCTCTAGTCATGTAGAGCAGAGGGTCTCTAAGTAATTCCATACTATTGACTTTCTTTAGAATTATAGACAACCTCGTTCACCCCATCTAAATCTTCAAATATGCTATCCTTCGGAGTGAATTTAAACCCTGCAATACTGTAATACTCCGCATGAGTTATAGGAGTATAGCATTCTTCAATATCAGGTAGCTGGTCGAAGTACCAATCTGATTCAGGCTCTTCAAAGTTTATTGCTGTAAATAGCCTTGAAACATCCCTGGAGCAATGCCAGGGTAAACGATAGAATTCTATTTCATTCTTCGTAATATATTTTGATAGGTAGTTGATTAGCTTTTTTGTGTCCCCTCCGACTTTCTTAACATCAACCCCATTATACTTTTCGGGACAAATATTTTTAAGCTCTTCAACCCCTTTCTTCTTTGCGTTTGCTATTGAGGTAGCCATAAAGCCATTCACCGAGGTTATAGGCATAAAGTCATTGGTGAGAAGATGAAAATGGATTGTTCCATTCTTCTGCCTTTCGGCAACCCATAGATAGGTGATTAACCCGCAGCTCTTTCGACATCTTGTAAGCCAAGTGTTGAATAACTTATAGCATATCTCATCGGACAAGCCCTGAGGAAAAGAAATTGAGTAGAATGCAAGAAATTTCTTGCTCTTTTCCAAACGGCTTAACGCCCTGCACTTTCTTTTAACTTTTGATTTGTTAAGGGTGTAACCCTTCTTTTTCTCTTGTGGTTGTTCCTGTTCCTGCTCGCTAAACTGTAATGTTTCAACAAACTCAGGTGCAGGCTTAAATTCTATTTTGGTCTTTCTCTTTTTGAGGGAGCTTTGCGCTTCTCTTTGGATTTTAGAAGTATCTATCAACTCATCATCGATAACTTTATACTTCGAAGAGCCTCCAAAGCGAGAAGCTATAGGGTTTTTAGTTTTTAGGACGCTTGAGAATTTTATAACGTAAGTCATTTTGAAAGAGTTTGAAATATTGAGGTATTAATAAATCCATTGAAGGTTATTAAAGGTTATATTAAAGGTTAAAAAAAATAAAACTAGAGGAAGTCGGGGATATGGTTGCCCTTGTAGAACCGTTTCAAATACTGGCGAGTGCGCCGATTATACACGTTAAAATACATCCAATCGGAATGCTTCTCGGTTAGAAACTTTGCAAACCCATCCAGCTTGTGGACAAAAGACCACTTTTTCACCTCTCCTGTTGATAGAAAGGCGACTACAGAATAATCGTTTTTATGTGCCATGTTTACCTCCTTTTGTACTTAAGATTTGCAACTGTTACAAGAGATTTTTCAATCTCATCTTGCTTGTACAAAACTCGGTTTCCGATTCGGTAGGATTGGACTATACCCTGCTTAGACCAATCGTGAAGGGTTGCTAGTGATACTCTGAGAATTTTTGCAACCTCTGTCCGACTTAGGTAGGATAATTTTTTGTTGTTCGGTTCTTTAGGCGGTTGAGTTTTTAACTTCTCGTCGAGAACCTCGCTAATAATTTTTTTGAAATCGTTTAAGTCGATTCCATGAAACAAAATTTGCTGCATATCTTTTTTGGTTTAAGATTATGTAGCAAAGCTATTTTAACGTGAGCGGAGTAGTGGTCTATTGTAGCGCTACTATTTTTTTTTGAATTTTTTATTTAGGTCATATTTAACTAGTTGCGCCTCTTTCTTAAAACCATATTTTGTAAAAAAGTCTATCAAGAAATTAAAATTCTTTTCTGTTTCACCATCACTGAAATTTGAAAACATTTGCCTTGTCTTATTTACATCTCTTCTGATGATAGTAGAATAAAACTCTGCCTTTTGTGTATTATTCTCAATTCCTTTTCCTATTCCTAGATAATGAAGAATCATCATTTGAAGAATATGTGTTGGTTCTTCCTTTTTAGTTGTAATAGGCTTTTCTAACAATTCATTCAAAAACATGAGGTATTTTGCAATAACAAAACCATTATTCATTGCTACTAGGTTTTGATACTCATGTGTCATTTTGCTATAATCTGGTACTTCATTATTTATAAAATAATTATCAAAGCAAGTGGTAAAAAAATTTCCCTGAGCATATGCTGGTGGCTTACTAACACATTGTTCCTCACGAATAACTTTTATTCTTTCTTTCTCTCTTTCAATTAAAGCTGATTTATTTTGAGACTTTTCAAGTAATTCAAGAAAGTCCTCTTTCATTTCTTCAAAATTGAACACTGTTCTTTTCTTTCTATTCCCACCTCTTCTATATTCAATTTGTTCAAGAACCTTTTTGTTTATTTCCTCAATTTCATTCTTTTTTTTAGGTTCAATCATGAAGTTACTTATCTGTGTTTGGGGATAATGAGACCACATGTAGTAAGGAATTTTTAGTTTATCTAACCAAAAATTCATTCTTTCATCGATTGATTTTAAATTAGAGAACTCCTTTTCAAGTTCGATAAGTTCGCCCTTAGGTATTTTAATTTCAAAACTCATAGTCTAAAGATGATTGATTTAGAAATTTTTCTGTTTCTCATTTAAGAAAATGAACCTCTTAAAATGAACTTTTAAAAAAGAACCAATTAAAAAAATTAGTTAAAAAAAGGATGATTAAGCAGTTTGTTAGCATTCTCTTCCTGTGAAATACGAATATATCTCAAAAAACTCTTTTCGCTTCTATGCCCTGTTATTTTCATTATTGTTATTGCAGGGACATCTGCCAAATACAAATTTGATGCAAAACTTCTTCGAGCGGTATGGGTGCAAATTAAATCGTACTTATTTACAAACTCTTTCTTTAGCTTGCCCCCTTTAGTTATGGACGTTTCGACCTTTTCTTTTATTTCTGCGTCTTCGCCAATATCTTTTAAGTAATCGTTCATTCGTTGGTTTGAAAGAGGGTTGGGTATTCTGCCTTCATACTTTTCAAAAATCTCTTTTACATATGGATGAAGAGGAATAACAACCGTTTCTCCTGTTTTTTGAGTTCTAATCTTAATCTTGTTACCCTCTATTATGTTTTCTTTCTTCACTTGGGTGAAGTCCGAGAACCTTAAGCCTGTAAAGCATCCAATAATAAACAAGTCCCTTACTCTTTCTAATTTGGGTTTCTTGGAAAAATCGTGTCTATAGATTTTGTTTAGTTCCTCTTTACTTAAGTATATTTTGTCTGTGTCTTCTGTTATCTTCTTAAACTTGCGATTTTTAAACTCATAGTTTTTATTAATGCCTCTATCTGTTGCTTCATTGAGGAATGTTTTAAGAACTTTTATTTTGTTTCCTACTGTGTTTTGAGCAAGGTTTAAATCAACAGTTAAGTAGTTGATGAAAGAATTATAGAAAGTTAAGTCTATATCGTTGAAATCAACCTTGTAAGATTTTGCTTTACTGAAATTCTCAAGATGTGTCTTCACATTTTCATAAGCCTTAAGCGTTTCTTTTGATTTAATGGTTTTACATTCTTTTATGTAACTATCAATAAACGACATTAAAGAAATCGTTTCCTTTTCGCTTTTTTTCAGCAATACAATATCAAGTTTTTCTTTAATAAGTTCATTTGTAGGAACAATGCTATCATTCACTAAGGTTCTATAAACATTTAAAACAGAACTTTTAATATCATTAAGTCTTGTATTAAACTCAGGATAAGTAGGAAACTTCCTCGACTCTCTAGCTAGTTGTCGTTCTGCATTCCAATCTTCGGGCTTAATCTTTTCCCCTGTTGAGTACTTTAATCTTTTGTTATTGTAACTAAAGAAGAGATAGATTAATGTTTCATCTTCTGAATTCGGCTCTTTCAAGAAAAAATTT
>JBPXJX010000588.1:0-1971 GCA_051715525.1 Bacteroidales bacterium | reverse complement strand
TAATTTTTTTCTTCTAACTAATCAGGTAACCTTTGTGCTAAATTTCATTAGGCATGAAGCATATCCTAGCAGACCATTATGAGATAGTTAAATCAGATATCCTCGATTACCTTTCTAGTTATAAAGACCAATTCAGCGATATACGGATTGTAAAATCCATCAAACTTCATATCATTGATGATAGTGATGAGCAATCTTGGCATCGTCAACAAATGGCATTAAGGCAACAAATTTTGGAATCTGAGGAACGATATGATTTGAAGTGGTTGTCGGTTCTTTTGTTGGACTTAATAAGTGAAGATTTTGAGAATGTCGCCTATATCCTAAAGAAAATAAACTATGACAAACTTTCCAAAGAAATTGATACAAAACTAGAGTTGCTGAGACGTGTGACGAGATTGGTATACCTATATAACGATGATAATATAATTGATGCACTTGAGAATCTGATGCAACACCCAGCATCAAATTCAATCTCAACTTCGGAAATTCTTTGGTTACAATATCATTATTATGAATCTGAAGAGATTGACTATGACCTTCTGGTTAATATGGCGAAAATCATTTTGAAACATCGAGAATCTGAGTATCCAAGTTATTTTTTTCTGGGTTTTTTGTTTGTGGAACAGGAACTTTTCGCACAAGCGTTGGAAGCTTATGAAAAAGCACTGGAACTTTGCCTGTGCGACCCAGCCCTGTACGACCAAGTTAGTTGGCTCTATATGCGTAAAAGTGATTGTCTATTCAATTTGAAGAGGTATCATGATGTCATTAAAAATACCGACCATGCCCACCAGTTCTACAATAAATACAATGTTGGACATGACAGCGAATTGGAATTTTTCCATTTTGTATACCGACTTCGGTGTAGGTCTTTCTTTGTGCTGAAGCAGTATTCAATTGCATTAGTTGATGCAAATAGCGCATTGGATTATTGCAAGCCAGAAAATAGGGATGCAATGCTGGGATTAATTGATGCAATTGAAAAACACTGTTGTAAATGACCATATCCTACACTTACCAATACCAATTTTTCCCGAAACACTGGAAATCTCCATCACTGATAATAGATGATGAACAGGAAAATTTGACGACCACAATTGAAAATAGACGCATTATATCAGCATTCATAAAGGATTGGTTGAATGTGCTAAACACTTGGAGATTCTGTATTAAGTATGGTATAATACCAATACTAATTTTAGCATTGGCGATGAGTATTATTGGGTGGTTAACCTTTTTAATTCTATTGCTGATAGTTTTGTTGATTTCTTTATTAATATGGGCAAGAACGAGAGCATTTCATTCCACAATTGCAGTGATTGAAATTGTCATAGACGAGGTAATTGCTGCAAATCTGGGATTTAAACCACCCAAGATTTTGGAACGTGAATAGAGTCTGTTTTCAAAAATAAAAATAATAATTTATGTTAGAGGTCGAACGACATGTGAGGTATGCTGATATTGCAAAATGCATATCAGATGGAGAACTAGAACATTCACTTTTAGTGGTGGAGAAACACATGCGTGCTGCTATCGAGTCTGGTGACCTTGAGGAACAGTGCCGAATGAACTTATTTTTTAGTTGGATATACTACTTATTCCAATATAACCCAATCTGCATACAATACTGCCAAAAAGTGCTGAAACATAAGGAAATCATAGATGATAATTTAGTTATCCAAGCTTACCTTGTTCGTTCTCTGGCGCATTTTAGACAAGGAAAACTGACTAGGGTATACGATGCGATACAAGAATGCTTTAAGTTGAATCCGAATAGTTCCGAAGTCAAGAAGATGATGGAAGTGTTGCAGACCAAAATGGGGTAGATTAGGTGAGTATGTCAACATTTTCCTTCTATACATTTTAATATATACTGGGTAGCAAATAAAAAATAATTTTTATTACTCCTATGCCAACTCAACAAGTATATTACATTGTTTACAAACAAGCCAAGTTTCTAGATTTTCA
>JBPXJX010000587.1:0-1763 GCA_051715525.1 Bacteroidales bacterium | reverse complement strand
ATATTGCAGAGCGCGAAGCAGGTAAACAAAAAGATTTTTCAGAGATTATCGCTTTAGCAAAAACTTGCAAGGCTCCAATCGAGATTGAGAAAGGTGAAATCATCGGTGGATTTGCTCACGCACAGGTGTTCGCCCTTGCTGATAAAGTTGTTGATGCCGTTAAGAGTGGTGCAATTCGCAAGTTCATTGTAATGGCTGGTTGCGATGGTCGCATGAAAGGTCGTGAGTACTATACTAATTTCGCTCAAAAATTGCCAAACGATACGGTTATTCTAACCGCTGGATGCGCTAAGTTTCGTTACAATAAATTAGCGTTAGGCGATATCGGAGGAATACCTCGCGTTCTTGATGCTGGTCAGTGCAACGATTCATACTCATTGGCAGTTATCGCCCTTAAGTTGAAAGAGGTATTTGAGCTAAACGATATCAACGAGCTACCTATTGCATACAACATTGCTTGGTACGAGCAAAAGGCTGTGATTGTGCTTCTAGCGCTTCTATACTTAGGCGTGAAAAATATTCACCTCGGCCCAACATTGCCAGCATTCCTATCGCCAAACGTGGCTAAAGTATTAGTTGATACTTTCGGAATAGCAGGTATTACAACTGTTGACGAGGATATTAAGTTATTAGTAGGATAATTATAATCAACTCTGTCAGGGTTTTGAACCCTGACAGAGTTACAAAACAAAAAACTATGAACATCATTAACGAATTTCCAAAAGGCAAACAATTCCGCTTTACCAACGAGGTTGAGTATTCAAGCGGAGGAATTGTAAGTAAAAATGTGCTAAAACGACCTACAGGGAATATCTCTGTTTTTGCTTTTGATAAAGGCGAAGGCCTTAGCGAGCACACTGCCCCATTTGATGCCATGGTTCAAGTGCTTGATGGTAAAGTTAAAATCACCATTGGTGGCGAGCCTCACGATTTAGAGGCTGGTGAATCCATCATAATGCCTGCTAATATCTCACATGCGCTTCACGCAACAGAGCGTTTCAAAATGTTGCTTACGATGATTAAAGAATAGTGATAAGTGGTATGTGGCAAGTGAAAAGCGAACAACCATCAACGAACAACTATAATGAGCCGCCTTTATAAGTTTTTGAAGAAATATCACAAATGGATAGCCATAGTATTTACGCTATTCTTCATCTTTTTTGCCCTTTCGGGCATTGTGTTAAACCACCGCTCGTTGATTGGTGGCGTTGATGTTAACCGCAAGTGGTTACCCGATAGTTACAAACTTAAAAATTGGAACCTTGCATCGGTAAAGGGAAGTGTTGAGTTGGGCAAGGATTCAATTCTATTTTATGGCGGAACAGGAGTGTGGCTTGCTGACTCATCGCTTAAGAAGTGGATTCCATTTATGAATGGTTTCCCCGTTGGCTCCGATCGACGAAAAGTATTTGATTTAATTAAAACACCCAGTGGCGATTGCTTTGCAGCAACTCGTTATGGGCTTTATCGCTACTCGAGCGCATCGCACCAATGGGTAAAACAGCAATTTTTCCAAAATGATGAGTTTGTAACAGGGCTTGAGGTTGCAAAAAACAGCCTTTATGTCTTAACCCGAAATCATCTCTATAGTTCATCGCTAAGTAGTCCAAATTTAAACTTTAGCAAGGTTGAACTTATTCCACCTAAAGGCTTAAGCCCTCGCATAAGCATATTCCGATTGTTCTGGGTTATCCATAGTGGCGAAGTCCTTGGTATGGCTGGTCGCTTAGTGGTTGATTTAGGTGGATTGATGCTCCTGTTTA
>JBPXJX010000586.1:0-5788 GCA_051715525.1 Bacteroidales bacterium | reverse complement strand
TTCACCCTTAAATCTTCAGCTTTAATTGCAGTTTGAGCAAGAATATCGCCCGACCCAGAAATGCTAAGTCCTGTAACTTTAGGCATTGAAATGTAAACCTTTACCTTTTTATCTCCAAACTCAAAATTGAAATGGCTTTTATTCTTAATCTTAAGCACATCGCCTTCAACTATGGTCTCTATCTCTTCGAGATAATCAGCGGGAGCCTCGATCTCAACTTTATAATCATTGGCTTGACTTAAATAAATATCGGCAGAAATGGATAAACTTACACTTGTAAATCCTGTTACATTTCGTGTTTCACGCTTTTGTGCATTTGAACAATTAATGAATAGTAGTGATGCAAAAAGCATTACACCAATTTTAAATAGCTTTTTCATAATATTTGTTTTTAAAAGTGAATATGTATATCAATTTAATTCAACAGACGATAACAAAATCTAAAATGCTGCATTGAAACACTTTTTTAAATCTAAAATACTAATAATATATCTGCATTGCATTTGCTCAATCGAAATGTTGAGCAAACTGTCATGCTTGATGAAAATGTCGAAGCACATGTTAAGAAATACATCACTCGGCTACGCTCAGGATGACTAAGAAATAAGTTTCAGCTTCAATAAAAAAATTAAAAAATTATCTTTGCTTTATAAAAATGATTTACCATGGATAATAACTCAATCACATACTTTCATTGCACTCCCATTCAGATACGCTTTAACGATATCGATCAGTTAGGGCACGCTACCAATTCGGTATACCAGCAATACTTCGATTTAGGAAAAATGAACTATTTCAACAATGTGCTCGAAGAGCAAATGGATTGGGAAGTTGAAGGTCTAATACTTGCAAGCATTACTATTGATTATTTAACCCCTATTTTCTTAAACGATAACGTGGTTGTTCGCTCAAAGATTTCTCAGATTGGGAATAAGAGCCTAAAAATGATCCAAGATCTTTATGATAAATCAACAGGAAAAGTTGCTGCAACAAGCAAATCGACAATGGTTTGCTTTAGCAATAAGCAACAATCAACACTCGTGGTTCCTAAACGATGGAGGGATAGAATAGCCGCTTTTGAAAAGGATACGCTATTCGAGGTATAAATCGATGAGACCTTCGGGGATCTCCATTACTATTGTTTTTTTATCGGTATCAAATTCAACAATCAGTTCATCAGTTGCAGGAATCATAACCTCTTTGCCTGAATGATGCAGAACTGTGAAAACTGAATTTGATTGATATTCCTGATAATCAATAATCTTACCAATTGCCTGATTTTGGACATTTTTCATCGAATAGCCAACCAAGTCACTCATTAGCAACTCATCATTGGAAGCAATCTCATCGGCAGGAAGAAGAATTTTTAGTCCAACCAGCTCATCGGCTGCATTAACATCCTCAATATCATCAAATTTAACGAGGGCTTTATCTTCGCCCTTAGAGCGAATAGATGCTATAAAAAAAGGAACCGGTATGCCATCAAACTCGATGAATACCGATTCCAAATTTTGTTCTTCGAGGTAAAAGTCGTCGTTCCAAACTACTTGGAACTCGCCGCCTACGCCGTGAGTTCTTTGAATTATCCCAATTTCAACAAACTGGTTCGAACCCATGGGTAAAAGCTCTACGCCTCGGTGTTTTCGCCTTCTGGAGCGCTTTCTTCAGCTACTTCTTCAGTGCCTTTTTTAGCTTCTTTAGCAGCAGCTTCTGCTCTCTTCTTAGCTACTTCCTGTGCACGAGCCTCTTTTACTTTATTCTCAGCCTCGATGCGTTTCTTAATATCATCGCGCTTACCTTTTACAAGAGAATCGATCTTTGCTTGAACCTTAGCGTCTTTCGACTCCATCCAAGTTTGGAATTTTGCTTCGGCTTGCTCTGCAGTAAGGGCACCTTTTGTAACGCCCTCTAACAAGTGCTTTTTAATCATTACACCTTTATACGATAGGATAGCCCTACAGGTGTCAGTAGGTTGAGCGCCTTTTTGCAGCCAATCTAATGCTCTTTCGAAGTTTAGCTCGATAGTAGCAGGATTAGTAACAGGATTGTATGAACCAACCCTTTCGATGAATCTGCCATCACGTGGCGCCCTGCTATCCGCCACAACGATATGGTAGAAAGGTAATTTCTTTCTTCCTTGGCGGCTTAGTCTGATTTTTACAGGCATACTTTACGCTTTTTTTAAATTTATCCTAATAAAATTTGAGCGGCAAAGATAGCTGTAATTTTGATAATCAGACTATAAACTGGAATTTATTTTAAAAATTCAGAAGTCAGATACTAGATGCTAGAGAACAAAACAACTGTCTGATTTCTGACATCTGAAGTCTCAAATGAAAGACAAAAATAAATCATACCCATAACCTAACAAAATGGCACCTATTAAAATAATTACCAGATAAAGCATAATAGCCCTACGTTTCATAATCACGGTTAATCCACCAATTACGCCAATACTTGTAGCAGGACCAGCAATCATATAGGCTAGAATCGCACCATCGCTTGCACCAGCATCTCTGAGAACTTGCAATAATGGGACTACTGTTGCATCAGAAACATACATGGGCAAGCCAATTAGCGCAGCTAAAGGAACTGAGTAAAAGTGTTTACCGCTAAACAATGTAACTACCCATTCAGTTGGCACATACTCCTTAACAACATAGGCAATCATAACAAAAAGCACAAACAGCGGAAAAACCTTAACAATGCCAAGTTCGATAAAACTGGATATAAATTTTTTAAGTTTAATTCTTTCAACAAATTTCGATAAGGATTCGAGCAACGAGCATTCGTCAGTATTTACCGATACGCTCTGATCCTGACAACATTGATTTGTATATCTTTTTTTTGCACAGCATGAACTTGTCGATTTATCGTCAACCATAAGAGTTACAGTTTTTAGGTTAGCAACATTCTTTTCTGGTTTGCTTGCAAGTATTGATTCATTAGTCTTTTTTGATGAATCACCGTTTAATCGAAGTTGATTATCGAGATACTTGGTCCTTTTCTCGATTAAATGAGTAATCCAACCTGCCCCTAGCCCAATAATAATTGACGATACGGCTAAGGCCGTTGCAAACTTAACGCCCATAAAGCCCGAGAATATCACAAACGTATCGGGGCTCATAAGTGGCGATGACACTAGGAATGCCATAATTGCCCCCCAAGGAATTGTGCTCGACACAAGTGAAAGCACCACAGCCATTGTGCCGCAGGCACAAAATGGGGTGAAAGCACCAAAAGCCACACTCCCAAAAATCAAGAATCGCGGGCGACGAAGAAATAGTTTGCGAGTTTTTTCAACATCAACGTAAACAGTAATTGCAACGGCCACGAGAATCCCGAAAAGCAGGATAAACCAATTGGCAGCCAAAGTGTGGATTAGGTAATTGAATGCACCTAGTAAACCATCTAAAATTTTTGATATCATAACGACCTCCTTTTTGTTTGATTTTATGGTACAAAGGTCGTTTGTGCAAAATCGTTCTCTCTTGATCTAGATCAAGAATTGCCGGTGGCTATCTTTTTTCTTATTCGGCTAAGCGTTTCGGGGGTAACTCCAATATATGAAGCGATATAATGCAAGGGAACGCGATTAACAACACCAGGGTTTTCTTTTAATAAAGTTAAGTATTTCTCCTTTGCGGGCTGTGGTCCATTCCTCCAAGCCCTTTGCTGAAGTTCAATATACTCGCGTTCAGCAACAACTCTACCAACCTTCTCCCAAAAAGTGGATTTGGAATACAACAAATTCAGATCCTCGTGCTTAATCAGCACTAAAGTTACATCTTCTAAAGCCTGAATGGCAACATTAGATGGCGTTTGCGTTATAAAACTAACTGTAGAAGTTGCGAAAGTATTATCGTTACAAAGGCACGTTGTGCTCTCAACACCATCGTAAAGGTTGTATGCCCGCATAATTCCATCGGCTACAAAAGCAAAATGCTTGCAGGTTTTTCCCCTCTCAACGAAATGGTCGCCTTTTTTTAATTCTTTGACTTGAATAAATGGCAATGCCATTTCAAAGGCAGTTTCGGTGTAATCAGGTACCGACTTTAAGTAAGTCCTAAACTTATCGATTGTAAAACTGGCATCCAATTCACAAAGACTTTATACAACTACTACTTTTTCTTTTTTTTCTTCTTCTTAATTGGCATCGCCATCTTAGCCTCATGCTCCTTAATCAACGATTTCCAATCGTGTTCACTATCCACTGAAACATCAACAGTTTCCTCATACTCAGTTTTATCAATGGCTATAACATCGATTGGTTTTGTTAAGAAACTTTCAATTTCATCAAGGATTTCGCGCTCCTCCTTGCTGCAGAATGAGACTGCAATACCACGCTGAGTTCCTCGTCCAGTTCGTCCTACTCGATGCACATAGTTTTCGGCAACTTCGGGCAAATCGTAATTCACAACATACTCCACATTAGGAATATCTATTCCTCTAGAACTTATATCGGTTGCAATTAGAATCTTATTAGTTCCATTTTTAAAGTTCGTCATTACATGCGAACGTTCATCTTGAACCTTATCGCCATGAATGGTTTGGCTCGATATCCCAACCCTTTCAAGCGCTTTTGCAACACGTTCGGCTCGCACTTTAGTGCGAACGAATACAAGCATCTTGCTTTCGGGATGCTCTTTAATCATGCGCTCAAGGAAAAAGCGCTTATCATCCATCTCAATAAATGCAACAGAATGATCGATATTTTTCGAAACGGGATCTTTAGGCGATATTTGAATCCGAACTGCATGGCGAACCAACCCATAAGCCAAATCTTTGATATGCTCGTTAATGGTTGCAGAAAAAAACAACGTTTGACGACCTTTAGGAATCCTTCTTATTAACTGCTGCATATCGGTTATAAAACCGAGTTCAAGCATATGGTCAGCTTCATCAAGAATAAGAATGCTCACACTTTTAAAGGATAGGAAACCTTGACTTGCTAAATCGAACATCCTGCCGGGAGTGGCAACAAGAATATCCATTCCATTTTTAAGCCTTTTGATTTGAGGTGCCTGGTCAACGCCTCCATGCATTCCAAGCACGTTAATACCCATTCCAGCAACGAGTTTCTCAAAAACTTCGGTTACCTGAATAGCTAGTTCGTGAGTAGGCACCATCACGATACAACGAACACCATAGCTCTCCATCTCTTCTCGCCTTAAACTAAGCAGATGAATTACAGGTATTGCATATGCCGCTGTTTTCCCAGTTCCAGTTTGAGCAATCGCGAGAACATCTTCACCATTTACTATGGGAGGAATAGTCCGATACTGAATATCGGTAGGCTTTTTAAACCCTAAACTTTCGAGATTGCGCTTTAGCGCTGGAGAAAAATTGTATTTATCAAATTTCATGAAAAATCTCTTTCCTGATCAATATTGGCAAAGGTAACAAAAAGAAGCCATTAACATCTTAGAAAAAAAATCTTATACATGCGAAACGTTACTCTTTACAATAATACTTTAAGAAATCAAACTGATATTGATTATAAAAAAATATAAAAATACATCTATATTCGTAAACTGAATATACTTAACAACATGAAAATCCATGATTAGATACTTATGCATTGCTACTGTTTTTATATTCTCTAGCTGTATATCACAAAAAAAACAGCAAGAAAGTCAGAAAGATATATCTATGAGTGAAATTGAAATCCTTGTAGAAACTGAAAGCGATAACATCTCTTTTAAAGTAGTTAACAAATCACAAAAAGAGACAATCACTCTGCAACAAAACAATTTGCACATTGAAAGGTTAATAAACAAAACCTGGG
>JBPXJX010000585.1:0-8646 GCA_051715525.1 Bacteroidales bacterium | reverse complement strand
TGAAATTGTTTAATTCATAAACATTAAGAATGTTTATAATGTTTACTTTATCAATTTCGAGCTGTGCTTTGAGCTCATCAATGCCTCGGAATTGCTTTTCGTCACGAACCCTTTCAATTATTGCAACATCAATGCGTTGAGAATAAATATCTTGATTGAAGTTGAATATGTGAACCTCGATTATATGCTGATGGGTTTTATCAACCGTTGGACGGAAGCCAATATTCATCATGCCTTTCTCAAATTGGCCATTTATATTAACAATTACTGCGTATACACCATCAGAAGGGATTAATTTTAAGGGATCAATTGGTCTAACATTAGCAGTGGGGAATCCGATTTTACGGCCAAGTTGAGAACCCGATTCAATGGTGCCTGAAAGTAAGTAAGGGTAGCCTAGCATTAGATTTGCCTTCTCTATTTCACCTTTAATCAGGGCTTCTCGAATTTTTGTAGAACTTATATTGGTCTCGTTTTGTTCAATTATATCAACCTCTTCAAATGTATAATCGTATTTTGATGCCAGCTGAGCAATGATGTTGATATTGCCTTGAGCATTTCGACCAAAGCGATGCTCTTTCCCAATGATTAGATGTTTTACATTGTAGGAGGTGACAATCAGTTTTATAAAATCTTCTGCTGTTAGATGTGCGAATGCATTGTTAAATTCCTGAATAATAAAGAAATCATAACCTAAACGTGAGAAAATCTTTGTCTTCTCATTAAGCGTTGTTAAGAAACGTAGCTTGAGAGGATCTTTATTTAAAATGAGCCGAGGATGTGGCCAAAAAGTTAAAACTGCAGAGCAAAGATTTAATTCAGCTGCACGCTTTAGAACCAAATCGGTTAGGGCCCGATGGCCTCTATGAACACCATCAAAAAATCCCAAAGTAAGGATAGTTTTCTTTCCTTCGAGTTGATCTGGTTTTTGAACAATAATCATAAAGCAATTCTCATAGAAAACAAAGGTGCAAAAATGGTTTGACTATTTGGGTAAAAAAATACACAATGTGCTTTAATATTGATGATTGACTTTTTAATATTGACGGTTGGATGAAATTAGTAGATTTTAGGTGAGAATTGATAGCGTAAAAATAGAAAAACCCCATGAAAATTACAATCATGGGGTATGTTGTAGCGATGGTTACACCCACCTTACCATGCAGAAATCCATTCTGTGAGGTAATTCTGGGTGTTTGGCAAAAATCCTGACTCCGCAATCGAATGCTCCAGGTTCAACGGGAACAATGCTTAAGCTAAATGTTGCTCTATTGCCATCGAGGGCGTTAAGCGAGAACTCATGAATTCGTTTTATTTTAGTCTCGTTGCTCTCTACTAAATCGGCAACAACAAGTTCAACGCCCACATCTTCAACGCAAAGTTCACCCAGATCGAGAACCACTTCTGCGGTGTATTCTTTCCCAAGAATGATTGCTTCAAATGCCGCATTAAATTGCTTAACCTGAATTACCTCTAATGTATCCCAGGCTTTTGCTATGTGCTTTTTCCAACTTGATAGATTATTTGCCAACTCAAAATCGTTCTCTTTCACTTTTTGCGAACGTTCGAATAGTTTGAAGTAGAAACGATTTTCATAATCTCGCATCATTCGAGTTGTAGTGAAGTTTGATGCAACTTGCGAAATGGATTTCTTAATAAATGATACCCACTTTTCAGGGATGCCATTCTCATTTCGCTCGTAATACATTGGAGCAATCTCATTCTCGAGCAAAGAGTAAATTAGCTCAGCATCCAATTCATCCTGATAATCCTGCTGCGGGTATATGTTTTCTTGAGGTATAGCCCATCCTGCTCCCTCGCGATAGCCCTCAACCCACCAACCATCGAGCACGCTAAAATGGAGAACACCGTTCATAGCCGCCTTCTGGCCGCTTGTTCCTGATGCCTCAAGCGGACGAGTTGGCGTATTTAGCCAGATATCAACCCCTTGAACCATTTTCTTGGCAAGCTCCATGTCATAATTCTGCAAGAATAGTATCTTTCCTAAGAACTCAGGCATTTTAGAAATTTCGATAATCCGTTTAATTAAATCTTGCCCAGCCTTATCGTTGGGGTGAGCTTTGCCAGCAAAAAAGATTTGAACAGGCTTGTGCTCATTATTAAGGATGTCGCTCAATCGGTTAAGATCTTTGAAGAGGAGGTGTGCTCGTTTGTAGGTGGCGAAACGACGAGCAAAGCCAATGGTCAGAGTTTTTTCGTCAATCTTATCCTGTATTTCTACAACATGGCGAGGACTTTCGTACTTAATAATATCAGGATTACTTAACCGGGTACGAATCAAATCGATTAAAAGCTGACGCTGGTGATTACGAACTGACCATATCTTATCGTCGGGGATTGATGAAACCTTATCCCATGCTGGTTTTGGATAATCGTCGGATGATTCGGGGTTAGCCGATTCATAAAGGTTACGCCATTCTTTGGCTGTCCATGTTGGGTAGTGAACCCCGTTGGTTACGTAGCTAACATGCAATTCATCATGGAAATAGCCAGGCCATAGGCCTGCAAACATTTTTTTGCTAACCTCGCCGTGCAGCCAGCTAACACCGTTAATTTCCTGCGAAAGGTTAGAGGCTAGATGGCTCATGGAGAATTTTTCAGTCGTATTTCCAGGAATCATACGGCCTAGGTCCATAAACTGATCCCAAGTAATTTTAAGCCTATCGGGGTAATGTGACATGTAGGTACGAACAATATCCTCTGAAAAAGCGTCGTGGCCAGCAGGAACCGGTGTATGTGTTGTGTATAAGCTACATGCTCGAACAACCTCCATGGCAACTGGGAACGAAAGCTTATCGTCGTGGATATGGCCTCTAAGCTGTTCAAGCCCAATGAAAGCAGCATGTCCTTCATTTATATGGTAAATGTTGGGAGAGATACCAAGCGCTTTTAGCGCTCTTATCCCGCCTATCCCTAGAAGCATTTCCTGCTTAAACCTATTTTCTAAATCTCCTCCATAAAGGTGATGTGTGATACTCCTATCTTGTATGTTGTTCTCTTCAAAATCGGTGTCTAATAGATATAGATCAGTTCGACCAATTTCAACTTTCCAAATTCTTGCATTAAGATTTCGACCTGGAAAAGCAATGCTTATGGTTCGCCACTTGCCATTCTCATCACGTACAGGTTCTGCTGGTGTTTGGTTGAAATTTTGCTGATCATAACTAACTATTTGCTGACCCGAAGATGAGAGCTGCTGGGTGAAATAGCCATATCTGTAAAATAAACCAACTCCAACAATATCGGTATTTCTATCGGAAGCTTCTTTTAGATAATCGCCAGCAAGCATTCCTAGACCACCTGAATAAATTTTAAGCGATGAATGAAGCCCAAATTCCATGCTGAAATAGGCAATTTTTGGCTCTTTCCGTTTATATTTATTCATCATATAGCTTGTAAAGCGAAGATAAATGGCATGAAGTCGCTCAACAAAAGCGCTATCGCTATCAAGCTCTTGATATCGATTAAAGCTAATCTTTTCGAGGAAAAGGATTGGATTTTGCTCGCATCGAGCCCATAGAGCAGGGTCGATCGATTCGAAAAGGTCAACAGCGTCGGGATTCCATGACCACCAAAGGTTTTTCGAGAGTTCATCGAGTGCGCTTAACTTTTCGGGGATATTCTTTTGAACGAGCAATCGAACCCAATTTGGTCTATTGAGCTTGAACTTCCGCTCAATCGATGGTAATTTCTCTTTCCTATACCTATCGGTAAACTGCTGTGTTCTACTTTCAACTTTTTTTAATGCAATACTGTATGCCTTGTAATAGTTCGAAACCAGATTGCTCCAAAGAGCTATTTTAGAAACCTCGAAGGCATTATCTTTAATTCTATTTCGCTCCTGATTATCGAGCAATAAAAACTCCTTTAACGATTCGGCAATTTGCTGAACTACCTCCTGATCGTTGTCATCAGTCCGTGGAATAACCTTGATTCCTTGGTGAGCAACTGCAACATAGGTATTTACCCAATTGCCAAACCCAGCAAGCGTTGTAGTAATAGTTGGAACGTGGAATGCAAGACTTTCCAGAGGCGTGTAACCCCAAGGTTCGTAGTAAGAGGCAAAAACGGTTATATCCATCCCAATAAGCATATCGTAGTAATGCTTATCGAAGATACCATCGTCACCATTAAGGTAACTAGGGACAAAAAAGACTTTCACCTTATCACTTTCGGAATTATTCAATCCAACTGCTTTTATCTTCTTTAAAATGGGATCGTATTCAGGGTCGATGAGGTAATGTGTAATAAATGAGTTGCTTAGAACAATTACGTTGTCGGTATCCTTATCCTGTAAATTTTTAAAAACATCTTTTCGAGGCCCGTGATGGCTGGCAGGAATAAGAATAAAAGCAAGTATTTCTTTATCAATCTCACTCGATTTATTCATTCTGCCTAAGGCATCAATAAATACATCAATACCTTTGTTTTTGAACTCGTAACGACCACCAATGCCAACAATTAGCGCATCTTTAGCAACAGGACGAGCAAGCAACGCTTCGGCTACTTCATAAAATTTTATTTTGGCTTCAATTCTTCTTAGCCGAAACTCTTCATCAGTAGGAACAAATGTGTTATCAAAACCATTCGGAGTGACAAGATCAACAGGTTTCTCAAGAAAATGAACACACTCCTTTGCAGTAATGTCGCTTACAGTGGTAAAGCAATCGGCCTGATTTGCTGCTTGTTTCTCGAGCGATTGCTTTGAAGCAACATTGAACTCTCGAGCCTTTGTTTCGGGGTTGTGCTTTTCGAGTTTGCTGTATAGAGGTAAGTTATTCCCAGCAATACATCTTCCTAGAACTGTTGCATGGGTTGTAAAAATTGTTCCTATTTGAGGCATAGTGCTCTTTAAATACAACAACCCAGTACCAGTCATCCATTCATGAAATTGAGCAACCACCCTATGACGGAAACTTAGATGAAAGTTTGTAAAACTCTCGATTACCCGCCCAGCTGCATACCCGAATAGAGCAGGTTCTACATAATCCCATTGACCTGTTATGGAGTCGAGTTTATAATCTTCCCAGAATTTTTTAAATATTTCATCTTTTTGCGGAATATACTTTGTGAAATCTACTATAATAGCAATTGGTTTGTTAGGTATATTCCACCTTCCAATACGAACAGTGATTCCTTCCTCATTGGCTTTTTGTTTCCACGACATAAAAAGATGCGGATCTTCGATAAACTCTGGGTTATGCTCAGTATCGCGCCAAACATCAGGGCCAATCAATATATAATTATCCTTTAGCTCTTCTATAATTGATAAAGCTTTTGTTGCTATCACGGTGTGGATACCACCAACCTTATTGCACACCTCCCAGCTAACCTCGAAAAGGTAGTCAGGTTTCAATAACTTCTCTTTCATTTTGGTTGAGTTTTAGCTCTAATTTTTCTTCTTTACACTTGCTTTTAAGGGTTTCTTTACCACTTTTTTGGTGGTTGAAACCTTTTTTCTAGTTGCTTCCTTGGTAGGTTTCTCTTTAGATGGACTTGCCTTTACTCTTACTTTTTCCACTTTTGAGGCTTTGTTGGCAGTTTGCTTTGGAAGAACTTTTTTCTGCATCTTTTTAAGTTCTTTTATTCTTGCCTCAAGTGTACTGATTATGCTATCAACGTCTTTAGGGTCAATTTGCTCGATATTATTGATGGTTATATAATCATTTATCCTGAGCGTGAAATCGCTCAAAATGTTCATGAAGTTGATAAAGGCATCGTATGGGGTATCGTATGGGTTAAAGTACTTGTGAACATCGCCATCGCTAAACCATTTTGTGCACATGTAGTAGAAATGGTCGCTTGTTTGTAAGTACTTCCAGTCGCGCTGAATATCTGTGTCATCAATTTTTTCAACTTTATCAGCCAACGAATATAATATGTTAAATGCTTCATCCTGCAAATCGTTGCCCAACCAAGCTGTTAAATCGCGCTCTTCATCAGCCCATGAAATGGGGTGGGGTACATGAAGCACTGAAATGGATTGGTGCTTATCGGCTGCCTCGGAGGGTGTTAGGAATTCGAAAGTTTCATCCTTGAAAACCATCCGAGGAAATGCATGCATGAAATCAAAAATACCTGTTTCGGCCCATTGATGCTCACCAAAAGTTTCGTAGTCCATAAAAAGGTTTATAATCTCATCGCGAGGTGCAATGTTTTTAAGCCAAGAAACATACTTTTCGGCAGTTAATGGCCATTCACTCCAACCCCTGTTGGAGAAGCGAAATGCTATATCATCGCTTAACCTGAAGTTTTTAAGCAATAGCTTTAACTTCGGATTAATTGGGTTAGTATAAAGATAGTTTGAGCTTTTCCATCCTAATATATGCTTTGCTCCCTCGGTAAGCATTGCTTTAAAACCCATGTCCGCAACCATTGCGCCAATTTCATCGGAATAGATAAGCTCAGTATTACGAAAAGTTTTAGGTTTTATTCCAAATAGTGCTTCGATCTTCTTGCTTTGGGCAGTAACCTGATTCTCGAATTCTTTCCTGCTTTTTAAAGCAGAAAGAGAGTGTGAATAGGTTTCGGCAAGAAACTCGACACAACCAGTATCGGCTAATCGTTTAAAACTTTCTAAAACATCAGGTGCATACATTTCAAACTGATCGAGTGCTGTACCCGAGATGGAGTATGATATTTTAAATCTCGACCCAAACTCGTTGATTAAATCGAGCATTAATGCATTTGTTGGTAAGTAGCATTTTTCGGCTACTTTACGCATAATTGACCTGTTGGCAAATTCATCAAAATAGTTATGGTATTCGCCAATGTCAAAAAAACGGTATCTTCTAAGCCTGAAAGGCTGATGTACCTGAAAGTAAAAACATATTGTTTTCATGTCTATATTATATATCTAGCTCTGTACTATTGATTCGTAAACGCCCTTAATTCCATCGGCAGCATTCTCCCATTTTAGGCTATTCACCTCTTCCTGACCGTATTTTATAAAGAAGTTTGATAGTGCTTTGTAGCTTAATAAACCGTATATGCTATCGGCCATAGCATCGATATCCCAAAAATCAATTTTGATTGCATATTTAAGAACTTCGGCAACTCCCGATTGCTTTGAGATAATTACTGGAACATTGGAGCGCATGGCTTCAAGCGGGCTTATGCCAAAAGGTTCAGATACTGATGGCATAACGTACACATCGCTCATTTGAAACATTTTATTAACATCGGAGCCCTTTAAAAATCCTGTAAAATGGAACTTGTTCGAAATGCCAAGTTCTGCAACGCGCCTAATCATTCGGTTAAGCATATCGCCGCTACCAGCCATAACAAATCGAACATTTTGGTTTTTTTGTAAAACTTTGTAAGCTGCTTCAACAAAATAGTCGGGTCCCTTTTGAAAAGTCACTCTTCCAAGAAATGTAACAATTTGCTCAGGCATTTTCTTGGTGAATTCATCGATTTTAAAGTCCCCTCCAAAATCAACCGCATTGTGAACGGTTATGACCTTCTCTTCTGGAATACCATATCTCGAAATTACGATGTTACGGGTAAGGTTGCTAACCGTAATTACTATATCGGCAACCTCCATGCCACGGCGTTCAATCTCAAAAACGCTTTTATTGACATTCTCACCACTTCTGTCAAACTCTGTTGCATGTACGTGAACAACCAATGGTTTTCCCGAAACCATTTTGGCCGCAATTCCAGCTGGGTAGGTAAGCCAATCGTGAGCATGAATGATGTCAAATGTTTGAGATAAAGCTAGATTTGAAGCGATTAACGCGTACCGAGTTACCTCATCCATTAGGTTGATACCATATTTTCCTGAAAACCGAAACTTACGTTTAGTAGTCGACTCGTTCAGTACGGTTTTTTCAAGTTCGGCTTGCTCAATTAGGCGTGCATACTCCTCAGGGTCGATGTAGGGAACTATATTTGAACTTATTTCGAGATAGTGTATTTTTTTCCAAAACTCTTCAAGTTCAATTTTTGAGAGATTAACATCAATATCCTCAGCAGCGACTAAACGGATGAATGATTTATCCTCATCGCCAAAAGCCTTTGGAACAACAAAAATTACCTCAACATTTTTCTTTGCTAAGCCTTGAGAAAGACCATAACAAGCTGTTCCTAATCCGCCTGTGATATGAGGAGGGAATTCCCACCCAAACATTAAAACTCTCATTTAAAAATTATATTAATCAACTATAGGTTTCAACTAATTTTAAAACTCGAATAACCTCGGCAACGCTCCATGCCTGTGAAATTGAGCCGTTTGGCCGCTGAGGTGGGTCACCATCATATACTTCGGCAATAGAGCATATTCCGTGTGTGCACATCTCGCTTTTGAACGATTCAATTATTTTCTTTCCTATTGGTATAGCCGCTTTGCCATGTATTTTAAAGTAGGCGTCCATATAATGACCCAGCAGCCATGGCCAAACTGTTCCTTGATGATAAGCAGAGTCACGGGTTTCATGATCGCCTTCGTACTTGCCTTTATATTCAGGGTTTTTTGGGGCTAATGTTCTTAGTCCTTTTAGCGTGAATAGCTCTCGTTCAACAACATCTATTACAGCGCGTTTCTTGTCATCGTCGATTGGGCTATAGGGTAGCGACGCTGCAAAAATTTGATTTGGGCGTACATAAAGATTTTGCCCCGATTCA
>JBPXJX010000584.1:0-5178 GCA_051715525.1 Bacteroidales bacterium | reverse complement strand
TTATTCCCTTCAGTTAAGGTTGGGATGTTAATTTTTCCTGTAAACTTTAGAGTTCCATTTTTTATCCAAAGCGCCTTACGTACTTCTGGGTTTTCTGCACTATAAGGAGCACCCTGATTACGACCAACATTATTTCTTCCATATAGAGTGAAGTTGTTGGTTGAGGTTGAGTTTATCTCTAGTATATAGGTTTTATCAGCTCCTTTGTCAATAATTAGATTATAGAAATCTGTTGGACCTTGTAAAAGAGCAAGATTATCCTGTGTTCCTTTAAAAAACACATCAACAGCCCCATTTAATGGGAAAGCATCGTAAGCTGGAGCACCTTGATTTGTGAACCTTACCGTGCCATTATTAGTAAAATTGCCAAACAAATTAAGTTTATGGAAATAGTTGTGATAAACTGTACCATCAACATACTGGCCCCCTGCCACATTCCCTAAACCTGTTAAAATTCTACCATTTGTACCAACGGTAGCATCTCCCTGAATAGTTAAGGTAAGTCGAGCGGTTAATATATCATCATTAATTTTTAACCTTCCTTTTGTAATATTTAGGTCCCCATTAACTGTCAAATTATTAATAAGTGTAGCAACATTAGTCGATAGGCCAAGGTTAAAAGTTAAATTATTGTATGTTGTTTGAGATGGGAGAGTATAATCTCCATTACATAAATAAATATATGTACCTCCTCCAGAGGTTACAAAACTATTGGTAACAACTGTTGGGAAATATCCAACCCCCGTATTAATAAGCGAAGAGGATATAGTACCACTTCCATCAAGATTGTCGATTGGATTGGTAAACATATAGTTACCCATGATAAGTGAACCCCCGTTTTCAATTACAATAGAATTGTTTGCTGAGGTTACATCGGCGGTCAAGGTAACATCATAACCATTTAGAATAACAACTTTATCACCATCGGCTGGTACCTTTGAACTAATAAGTTCTGTTCCGCTGGGGTCAGTTGTCCAAGTATTGGCAACATTCCAATTACCTGTATTGTATGAATAGTAAGTATTTGCACCTTCAAGCGCAGTCCAAGTTCCGGTTATTACATCTGTTCCTGTTGTTGAAATTGGATTAACACCAATTGCGCTGCTACCTGCAGGGGTTTTCCACGATCCACTGTAGTATACTTTTGGTGAATATCGTGCTTGATTACCAAGTACTTCAGTGATGTCGTATTGGAAAGATATATTTGCAATGATGTTCGAAATTCCAGCCGATGCGCTTATGAGCCAATGTTTATTTAAATCTGTTGCACTTGCAAGTGGTGCTACAGATGCTACAGGTTGCACAGTGATTTCTTCAGTTCCAGCAAGAGTTGCTGAAAGAGAAGAAATTGTCATAGGTGTATATAAATTTCCTGTTCCAACCGGATAAGTCATTACGAAGCCTGCACTTGTTGTACTCTGTTTCCTTAACAAGCCTAAAGCGCTACAAATAATCATTCTATTCTGATCAAAACTACCGGTTATAGTTGCGTTGTTAAAAATTGTAACATCAAAATTTCCAATGTTTAGATTCCCATTGGTTAAGCTAAGGTTACTAATAATACCAATTGGACCTTGAAGTGATTTTAAACCTCCACCAGCAAGATCGAGTATTTGATAGTTCAAGTTGGTAAAAAGGTTTTGTGTTCCAGCACCATTATAGCTTACAATACTTGTTGGTGCTCCAGTATAAGTACCTAAATTATTGTTAACACCACCAAGATTAAGCATCTGATTTGCTGCTAACGACATATCAATTGATCCATTAGAGGCAATTAAATCTCCTGTGACAGAAAGCGTAGTTGCTGCAGTGGCTCCAAATGAAAGTATATTACCACCATCAGCAATGGTAAGGTTTCCAGAAACATTTGTTGAGCCCGCTATTAGCGTTTTTGTTGTTGCCGCTCCTGAAATTATTAGGTGAGAGTAATTTGCATTTTTAACTGTTTGAGCACCATTGCCATTGTACTCAACAGTACTTCCACTATTTAATGTTATGTTAGGAATAGCAAATAAGGTTGGGAAAGCGCTTGCAGGAACAGTAAAGTAACCGAGTTGAAGCAAAGTACCGTTGTCCATAGTAAAAGTGCCTGCAGCATTTCCCGTAGTTAAGAAATTTCCTGTAGTAACAGTTGCAGTCCCCGTGATATAAAGGTTTCCGTTAATAATAACCGCTCCTGCATAAGTTTTTGTACCGCTTCCTGAGAAGGTTAAATTACGATAGGTTTTTGACATTACTTGCTGGTTGCCAGAAGTGCCATTGTAATCAACAATATCATTATTACCAATTGTTAATGTAGTTATAGCGTTATTGGCTCCTGCTAACCTTGTTATATGAGCAAGATTCCCACCACTCATATTCAATGTTCCTGTCCCGCTCAAATCACCACTAACAGTTAGAATACGAGGTGTAGCTGGGTCAAAAGCCAAAGTAGAAGCATTGATGGTAAGGTTATTTAAAACAGGTATATCGTTATAAATAGATTTTGTATTCCCAGCACTAATGGTTAAGTTGTAATATGAAGTGCCTTTTACAGCTTGAACCCCATTTAACGAGTAATCGACAGTATTACCCATCTGATCTACATCAAGCATACCTGTAAGCATCGGAGCTGTTGCACTTCGGTAGCTTAAAATTGAATTAACAGTGGCATCATTAAACCAAATGGATGTTCCATCTGTACCATTTAAAATTCCTGATACTATTGTTGAGCGTTGATTAGTAACGGTTGTATTTACACCAAGGGTTGTATTTCCAGCAAATGTTAACGTCCCAATTCCAGCTCCTCTTATTATTGTATTTACATCAAAGTTTACAGGATTTGCAAAGTTCATATTTCCAACTCCTGCTTGCTCAATCGATTGACTATTCGTATTGAATGTTGCAGCGCCTGCATTAAATGCGGAAGAACCATTCTGGATTATTCCACTCTTAAATATCATGTTAGATGGAAGGGTTACTGCTGTTGATGTCCATACAGCTCCAGTATTACTTTGATTTAAAGAAACCAACCCATTAAAAGTATTTATACCAGATCCATTTCCGTCTGAAAAACCACCTCGAGCGTTGATTGTGGTTGTACCTGCAACTGATAGATCAAATAATGATGGATCAAACAGAACGCGAAATGCTGTTGAGGCATCTCCGCTTATGGTTAAATTATTTGAAACAGTAGTGATCCCATTCAGAGTTTTTGTTCTATCATTAGTTAAAGCGGCTGATGCGCTTAGGGTAAGATTGTAATAATCTGCTCCTTTTATTGATTGTGTGTTATTTAGATAGTAATTAACAGTATTTGAATTGGTTGAAACATCTAATAACCCAGTAGTCATTGGAGAGGTTGCGTTTCCATAGTTTAGGGTAGAGTTATTATCGTTTTTCCATGTTGAGGTACCATTTCCTCCATTTAAAATACCTGAAATTGTAATATTGGTGTAGTTTGTAATGGTTAGACCATTTGCTATGTTTACTGCACCTGCAAAACTAAGTGCACCCGTTCCGATTATACTTTGTGAATTAGTATTAAACGTTGCAGTTCCTGCATTAAATAAAGCTGAACTATTTTGAACGATACCACCCCTTAAAGCCATATTGGCTGCCGTTGTTACTGCTGTTGAAGTCCAACTCCCTGAGCCAGATATGGTGATTTGTCCAACAAATATGTCAAGACCAGTGTCGTTATTGTCTGTAAAGCTGCCTTGAATGTCTGTGATTCCGGTTACAGTTAGTTTTGCAGTATTGGCTGTTACTGAAGCCGCGTTAGTAATTGTTAAGTTTCGACATGTTGCTGCAGCAGTATTTAGCATAGGATAATTTGGACAACCATTTGGAATAGTTACATCTATTGTGGCATCAGGAACAGAAGCATCAGACCAGTTACTAGCCATATTCCAGTCAGTGCTAGTTATACCAGTCCATATACCAGATGTTCCTAAAAATTGATTGTCTACAACTGCGAATGATCCGAGGTTAGCGCCAACAGCACGGAATTGAGTATACGGATTACTGCCCATTGAGGCGGTTGGTGCTGTTTTATGCCAGTAACCGCTGTTGTAATATGCAAGCATGCTCGTTCCTCGGGCAAAGTCTACAGCTTCATTAAGGGCATTCCACTGTGGGGTAATATTTAAATTTCCACCCCCAGCAACTGCTTCTGCAATTACCCAGGTTGCATTTACTGTATTATTGTTAATTAATAAACCTCCAGTAGTTCCATTATCTGTAACCTTATTGAAAATATTTACATAGTATGTATCTGATGTTCCTCCTGTATTATTCAAGATAATTGGCAGGTAGGATGTAGCCGTTCCAACTGGAAAAACAACATCACTTGCCCCAACAATTCTGCGTAGAGTTCCAGTTCCTTCTGCAACAATATAATTTGCATTGCTATTCCCACTGATATTAGTTGGAATAAGATTGAAGTTTCCAATGTTGAGTAACCCATTGGTTAGGGTTAAATTAGTTGTAGTAACAGCTCCGCTTAGGCTTATACCCGCCAAGCGATTTAAAGTCATATTTAATAGAGTAACAGCAGGTATAGCTATTGATCCGCTTGAGCCAATATCGCCAATTACTAAATTTGATGTTGCACCTCCAGTAAACTGTGGAACTCCGGTTAATCCTCCGTTTAAGGTTAGCGTGTTAGCCGCAATTGAGATTGTTCCAGTTGCAAAATTTAAGACGTTATTTACTATTACACTACCGCTTAAGGTTTTTACAAATGCACCGCCGCTAATTGTTAAATTATTATAAGTAGTTGGGTAGATATTTTGTATTGCCCCTGCTGAGTAGTTTACTGTATTTACATTTGTTGAAAAATCAAGTGTTCCTGTTAAAGTAATTGCAGTGGCGCCAGTAAGGCTTAAGATTGAGTTTAAGTCGTTGGTAAAATTCCCTAAACCTGTTAGGACGCTAATTGTAACACCCGTTACTGTACGCTGATTAGTTAATAGTATACCCGTGGCAACAGAAACATTATTTGAAAATGTCATCAAACCTGTACCTATTCCACTTAATGTAGTACTTTCATCAATATTTACTTGGTTTGCAAAGCTAATATTACCTGTTCCTGCTTGCTCAATTGATTGACTATTAGTATTGAATGTTGCAGCACCTGCGTTGAATGCAGAAGAACCGTTTTGGATTATACCATTCCTGAAAATCATGTTTGCAGGA
>JBPXJX010000583.1:0-6342 GCA_051715525.1 Bacteroidales bacterium | reverse complement strand
TAGTAGCTATGCAGCTCTATTTGAGAACGGAAAGGTGACCGTGTACTATCCTCCTTAAACGTATTATCCTGCTTAGGGTTTACAATTCTGGCCTTAACATTATCATTAATTGCAAAATCAAGGATCCGCTTGAGTTCCTGCTTATTTACTTCGTCATAAACTGGGGATGCTACTTCAATTCGATAATCGAGGTTGCGTGACATCCAATCGGCAGATGAAATAAAATACTTCTCATCGCCATTATTACAGAAAATAAAAATTCGCGAATGCTCAAGTAATCTATCTACAATACTAATCACTTCAATATTTTCGCTTTGACCTTGTATTCCCGGTATAAGTGAACATATTCCTCTAACTACCAATCGAATTTTAACTCCTGCTTTACTAGCTTGATAAAGCTTGTGTATCATCTCCTCATCAACAAGATTGTTGATTTTGCAAAGCATATAAGCAGGCAACTTCTTCTTGGCGTTATCAATCTCATTATCAATTAATGAATAAAGTTTTCGCCTCATATTCCCTGGCGAAACGAGCAAATGCTTGTAGGTAAAGGTTCGATAGTTAAATTCAAGGAAAGTAAATACCTTTTCAACCTCATTGGTTATGCGTTTATCAGCAGTGAAGAGGTTAATATCAGTATAAACGCTTGCATTCCCTTCGTGATAATTACCAGTACCAACTACTGCAAGATTGGTTGTTTTTTTCCCATCATAACGAGTAATAAGGGTTAACTTTCCGTGTACTTTAAGTTCCTTTACTCCAAAAACTACATTAATACCGGCTTCCTCCATCTCGCGCGACCAGTTAATATTCGATTTTTCGTCGAAACGGGCTCGAAGTTCAACAACGGCAGTAACCTTTTTACCATTTTGCGCAGCATTTATAAGGGCATGAACCACTTTTGATTCGGATGCAACTCTATAGATTGTGATAAATATTGATTTCACAGTTGGATCAATAGCCGCCTCGCGAAGCATCTTTATGTAATAAGAAAAACTATGGTATGGGTGATGTAAAATGAAATCTTTTTTCGCCACAACTGAAAGAATGCTTTTTGTATTCTCAAGTTCGGGCTTTTTAGCAGGGATCAAAGGTTCATAAACCAAATGGGGAATTCCTAACTTTGGAAAGTTAATGAAATCCTTAAAGTTATGGTATCGTCCACCAGGTATGATGGTATCCTCATCCTCAAGATCGAGCTTTTTAATAAAATACTTAAGAAGATCAGGTGCTATTTTTGAGTCGTAAACAAATCTAACTGGCTCTCCCTTATGCCTATTCTTAACGCTTTTTGATATTTTCTCGAGCAAACTTTCGTTGATGTCGTTATCGACATCTAATTCAGCATCACGAGTAATCTTTATAATCCATGATTCAAACGTATCGTAAGGGAAAATGCTAAAAACCTCGCTCAAGCAGAAGCGAATTGCATCTTCAAGAAGAATTATATTCTTTTTATTATCAATATCGGGTAATATAATAAATCTTGATGATTGCGAAGTTGGCACTTCAATTAACGCATACTCTTGCTTAGCCGGATTACTTTTTTTGGTGAGTTTTACAGCTAAGTATATCGACCTATCCTTAAGTTCTGGAAATTTTGCAACAGAGCTAAGCATAACGGGTGAAAGAAGCGTCGAAAACTCGTTTTTATAAAGGTTTCGAATAAAATTTGCATGCTCAACGCAGAGTTTCTTTTCGTTAATAATATTAATATTTTCCTTAGCAAACTCTTTAAGTATCTTAACGTAAATAGCGTCAAACTTCCCCTGCTCGCAAAGAACATACTTTTGAATTTTCTCTAGAATTTTACGAGGTTTATCCCCAATTAATTTCTTTGCACCCTTTTCAAACTCCATCAACCTATGAACGGTTGCAACTCGAACACGAAAAAATTCGTCCATATTATTAGAGAAAATCCCAAGAAACTTAAGCCGCTCAATTAGAGGAACAGACTCATCAGCTGCTTCTTGTAAAACCCTATCATTGAACGACAACCAGCTAAGTTCGCGGTTTACTAAATCTTTCTTTTTGGACATCTATTATAAATTTAATCTACGATTAAAGCTGTAAAATTAACCCCTAGCAATCCATCTTGTGTTAAGTTAAAGCTAATAAGCGTAAAGCATTTGATTTAAATTTCAAAATACATTGGTTATATAATGTTTTTAGGAAAGTCAAAAAAACTCGATTGCATATTATCCCTTGAAATATCGGCCCAAGTACTCGAGTTAAACGACAAACCAACAATTCCACAAGTTGGAACATTATCAATTACATTTTTTAAATATCTATTAACAAAATTGGTAAAAGTTGGGTTATGACCAACCAACAAAATCCTCGTTAAATCCTCAGGCAAAGATTTTACAACTGATGAGAGATTACTTTCGCTAATCTCGTAAAGTTTTGAAGTGACATTCAATTTATTTAAGGGACAACCTAACTCTTGAGCAAATATAGCTGCAGTATGAGTTGCCCTATTGGCATGGCTTGTAATGATTAAGTCAACATCCTTTAGCTGTTTTTTTAATCGTGCAGCCATAGCATGGGCATCGTTAATCCCTCGTGAGGTTAATGTTCTATCCACATCGTCAATGCTGGGTTCATCCCACGATGATTTTGCATGTCGTAGTATAAAAAGTTCTTTATATGACATAACAGAGTATATTTTGAGTAAATTAACTCAATAACCAGCTAAATATAAGCCAAATAAATGGGGATGACAAGTGAATTACCTAAAGTTTGGAATACTTCAAGCACCTAAAGCATTTAACTCAAGGCACTTGAAGTACTCTAGGCGCTCAAGGCACTGATTGTATTATAAAAGGTTACTAGCCAATTCGGCCAAATAACTTCGTTCTCCCTTAACTAAGTTGATATGGGCAAATATCTCTTGACCATGCATTTTGTCAGTCAAGTAAGTTAAACCATTCGATTTTAAATCAAGGTATGGATGGTCGATTTGCTGAATGTCACCTGTAAATACAAATTTAGTTCCCTCGCCAGCTCGAGTGATAATGGTTTTAATTTCGTGTGGAGAAAGATTTTGAGCCTCATCAACGATAAAGAATACGTTAGATAAACTTCTTCCACGAATATATGCAAGTGGAGAGATTACTAACTTTTCAGCTCGCTGTAGCTCTTCGATTAGCTGATACTCTTTACCCGAACTTTTAAATTTATTTTTAATAACCGATAGGTTATCGAACAAGGGCTGCATGTAAGGGCCAATCTTCTCATTTACATCACCTGGCAAAAAGCCTAAATCACGATTTGAAAGCGCAACAATTGGTCGAGCCAGCAGGATTTGCTGAAAATTAGCCTCTTGCTGCAAAGCAGCCGCTAATGCCAATAAAGTTTTACCAGTTCCTGCCTTTCCTGTTAGCGCAACCAGCTGTATTTCTGGCCTAAGAAGTGCATCAAGAGAGAATGTTTGCTCTGAGTTACGAGGCTCGATGCCATATGTTTTCTGTTTTTCGATTCTTCTAATATTTCCAGTTGCATTATCATAGCTTCCTAGCGCACTCGATTTACTTCCCTTAATTATAAAATACTGGTTTGGGTAAGGCTTAACTTTAAGTTCCTTAGCTGATAAACCATCGTGTCTATCGTAAAGATGTTGAATTACAGAGTCATCAACATTGGAAATAACTTCAATCTCTTTACGTAAAGTATCAATATCCTGAACCTTATCTGAGAGGTAGTCCTGTGCATTTAATCCCAATGATTTAGCCTTCATCCGAAGGTTGATATCTTTCGATACAAGAATTACTGGCTTATCTGGATTTTTTCTATGCAGATACTCAGTTATTGCTAAAATTCTATGATCAGGTGTTTTTTCAGCAAATGATTCCTGTATCTCCTTTGAGAATGGTTTTCCTGTTTCAACCCTCAATTTACCGTGCTCTTTACCTAACGAAATACCCCCGTTAAAAAGGTTATCGCCAGCAATTTTATCTAATTCGCGGGCAAATTCTCGGGCATGGTAATTAATCAGCTCGTTCCCTTTCTTGAAATAGTCGAGTTCCTCTAAAGCAACAATGGGGATAACAATATCATTCTCCTGAAAATTATAAATACAGTTATAGTCGTGCAGAATGACGTTGGTATCGAGAACGAATAGTTTTTTGTTTTTCTTTGCCATAGTCTGAAAGATTAGTAATTGCACAATGATTAAAGATAATCATAAAACTTCTTACTGATACACATACAATGCCAATTATCGCTGCTAGATATACACAATTAAACAGTTTGATTAGCAAAATGTTATTTAAAAATCATAAGAAGTATTAACAGTTTATTTCTTTTAGAATCTTTCTCTGACCAATCAATCAACATCTTTTAATTGAACGACACTTTAACTTTCCGACTCCAAATGGAAATTAGTGACTGGAATGTATTTTATCCAATAGTTATTAACATCCCATAAGTTGCACCAAATATTGCGTTAACTTTGGTTTTGAGGTTTTCCCAGCAATCATAATTTTAAATAGTTATATATCAAAACCATGAGCGGTTTCGTTCATCTTCATGTCCATACCCAATACTCCATCCTCGATGGGGCATCAAATATTAAGATACTCGTTGACAGGGCTAAAGCCCTAAACATGAAGGCTATTGCCATTACCGACCACGGTAATATGTTTGGAGTCAAGGAGTTTATCAATACCGTTGCTAAAAAGAACGATCCTGTTAATGCTGAGATAAAGCGCATTAAATGCGAACTCGATGCAGTTGATCAGGCAGCTAATCCTGAAAAACACGCAGAACTTAGCAAGCAGCTATTGGACGAGAAAGATAAACTCTTTAAGCCCATTGTTGGTTGCGAAGCATATATTGCAAAGAATAGCCGTTTCGACCGCACCGATAAAGATGATCGAGGAGGTTATCATCTAATTCTACTTGCAAAAAATCTTGAGGGCTACCACAATCTTGTTAAGCTAGTTTCGTATAGCTGGACCGAGGGTTTCTACTACAAACCCCGCATGGATAAGGAGCTACTTCGCAAGTATAGCAAAGGTATTATCGCAAGTAGCGCATGTCTTGGTGGCGAGATTCCACAGGCTATTATGTCGGGTAATCTGGAGCAAGCCGAACAGCTCGTTTATGAGTTTAAAGAGATTTTTGGAGAGGATTTTTACCTTGAGCTAACCCTTCACTCTTCGGGCGATTACAGGATCGATCAAGAGGTCTTCGAAAATCAGCAAAAGGTAAACGCTGCGCTAATTGAACTATCGAAGAAAACAGGAGTTAAGTGCATTGCCACAAACGATGCGCATTTCATAAACGCCGAAGATGCTCAAGCGCACGACCGCTTGATATGTCTTAGCACAGGCAAAGACCTCGACGATCCTGATCGTTTGAGGTACACCATGCAAGAGTATATCAAGAGTGAAGAGGAGATGCTCGAAAACTTTGCGCATTTCCCTGATGCAGTGCATAATACAACTGAAATTGCCGACAAGGTTGAAATTTACAGCCTAAGCAACGCTCCTATCATGCCTTACTTCCCTCTCCCCGATGGTTTTAAGGATGATAATGATTATCTACGATACCTTACTTACGAAGGAGCAAAGAAACGCTGGGGAGATAACATATCTGAAGCAGCGAAAGAGCGTCTAGAGTTTGAACTTGAGGTTGTTGCCCGAATGGGTTATCCCGGGTACTTCCTAATTGTTTGGGATTTTATCAAGGCTGCACGTGAAATGGGCGTTTCGGTTGGTCCCGGTCGTGGTTCGGCTGCAGGTTCGGCGGTTGCATACTGCTTAAAGATTACTGATATCGACCCAATTAAATATGACCTACTTTTTGAGCGCTTCCTTAACCCTGAGCGTATCTCGATGCCCGATATCGATATCGACTTCGATGAGGATGGTCGTGAATTGGTATTAAAATATGTAGTTGAGAAGTATGGTCGTAAGCGCGTAGCACAAATCATCACATTTGGAACAATGGCTGCTAAAATGGCTATTCGTGATGTGGCGCGCGTACAGAAACTCCCCCTCTTCGATTCCGATAAACTAGCTAAGCTTGTCCCCGAACGACCCGGAACAACGCTTGCAGCGGCCTACAAAGAGGTTCCAGAACTTGCTCAGGCTCGTAACTCAGAAAATGAGTTAATCCGCGATACGCTGAAATATGCTGAAGTGCTTGAGGGCAACGTTCGCCAAACAGGCGTTCACGCCTGCGGCGTAATTATTGGTCGCGATGATTTGGAAGAATACGTTCCTCTCAGCACAGCCAAAGATGCCGATCTGTTTGTGACTCAATATGAAGGCTCGCAGGTAGAAGATATTGGACTTTTAAAAATGGACTTTCTAGGGCTTAAAACCCTATCAATAA
>JBPXJX010000582.1:0-1745 GCA_051715525.1 Bacteroidales bacterium | reverse complement strand
TGGAGGGACAGAGACCATCAAGCTTACCTTTGACGATTTATCAGATAGTCCAACCAATTACTCATATACAATTGTTCATTGTACAAACGATTGGAAGGAGTCGTCATTAATGAAGTTGGACTATATTGATGGGTTTGAAATTAACCCTATAAACGACTACCAGAATTCATACTCAACAACCACTCCATACACACATTACAGACTTGAAATACCCAACAAAGACATTAAATTTAAAATTTCGGGAAACTATGTTATTAGGGTTATTGATACCTACAACCCTGAAAAGATTGTGTTTGAACAAAAATTTATGGTTGTGGAACCAATAATTACAATTGATGCAAGACTCCGACAACCTTTTAATGTAGAAAAGCAGAGCACATCACAACAGTTAAACCTAGTATTGAATACAAGTAAAATAAGCATATCAAATCCTTTTAACGAAATAATTGTAAATATTAAGCAAAACGGGCAAGATTTAGGTTCTTATACTGGAGTAAAACCAGTATTTATTCGATCAGGTGAAATTGATTACTCATCGCCCGAAAATTTAATTTTTGACGGGGTAAATGAGTTTCGTTCATTCAATACAAACTCAATTCGATATATATCATCAGGCATTCAGAGTATTGATCATATTGGAAGCGAGTATAATGTTCAGCTAATTCCCTCAGAGAATAATCAAAAAAAGTTATACGCAACGATCTATGATATAAATGGAAAAAATAAAATTAACATTGAAAACAGTAATCAGAGTAATTTAGAGGCAGATTACGTATGGGTGTACTTTTCGCTACCATACTACGATCAACTTGAGGGAGAAGAAGTTTACCTTTACGGAGCGCTAACCAACTGGCAGCTCTTACCACAAAACCAGATGCAATACAATTCACAACGCAATGCGTTTGAACTAAGGCAATTTTTAAAGCAAGGCTATTATAACTATCGATATGTAGTTAAGAATTTAAAGACAGGCAAAGTGGATCAAACCTTCTTTGAGGGTAGCCATTTTGAAACTGAAAATAGTTATCAAATTCTGATATACCTTAAACAACTAGGAAGCAGATATGAAAGACTTATTGGGTATAAATCAGTAAATTCGATAAAAGTTAACTAGAATCCGATTTCAGCAGCAATTGGACGAATTGCAGCAATTGATATTTCGACAAACTCATCAAGTGGAATTCCAATTTTTTCGCACTCAAGAATATTTTCTCGTTTCACTGAAGCAGCAAACATTTTCTCCTTCATTCGTTTAGTAACCGACTTAACCTTAACACTCTCAATCTTTTTATCAGGGTAAACCAGCGCTGTAGCAAAAATTAACCCGGTAATAGTTTCGCCAGCAGCTAAAGCATGCTGGAAACGTGTTGAACGAGGAATCCCAACAGCACACTCGTTATGCATTTTTATTGCATCTACTGCGTCGGCAGGGAGTACGCTTGCAAGCATTTCGGCACCAACTAAACCATGGGTTTTGGAATCAGCATTGGTAATTTCGACATCAATATCGTGAAGTAGTCCAGCCATACCCCAAACATCCTCATTTTCACCAAATTTTCGAGCTAAAGCTTTAAGAACGGCTTCTGATGCTAAGCTGTGGGCAATCATTTTAGGGTTTGAAATATGCTTGTTAAGCAGCTGAAGGTAGTAGTCGCGAGTGTTCATAATCAATTACATTAAAATCAAGTTGTAAACATATAAAAATTATTGATTTATAAATAGGTCGATATAAACCGGAAGGTGAA
>JBPXJX010000581.1:0-2793 GCA_051715525.1 Bacteroidales bacterium | reverse complement strand
AAATTATGCTTAAGTCGAACGATTTACCAGCCAGCTCATTAAATTTCGGCAATAGTAAAGCGAGTAAAATAATACTTAGTATAAGTGAAATAATAGTGAATGTTGTTGATTCTGATAAAAACTGAAATATTAATGTGCTGCGTCGCGAACCAACAACCTTTCTTAACCCAACCTCACGAGCACGTTTTGCAGATCGTGCAGTTGCAAGGTTCATGTAGTTCATTGCAGCAATTAAAATAAGGAAGAGTGCTACAATAGAGAAAATATATACATAACTGATGCTACCTGTGGGTTCCGGTTCACTAGCATTTGTTGAATAGAGGTGGATTCGTGAAATAGGTTCGAGTAAATATTCAATTTTGATGTTCATTTTCCCAAATATTGGCTCCATGTACTTTGGGTACATCTCTTTTAGCTTTGCTTGAAAGCTTTTTACATCAAAATTCTCGGGTAATAGGAGGTAAGTAAAAACTCCAAAATTGCCCCAATTGCCTAATTCCTTGGGAAGGTTTTTTCTTGATGCAAGAGCATCAAATCGGAAATGCGAGTTGGTTGGAACATCCTCAATGATTCCAGTTACCTCGTAGGATTTATCGCCAGCAATTAGCGCTTTCCCAATTGGGTCGGTTTTTCCAAAGTATTTGTTTGCAACTTTCTCTGTTAGAACTATTTTATTAGGCGCTAGAAGCGCTGCTTTGGGATCGCCTTTTATGAATTTGTATGAAAAGATATCGAATACTGTTGAATCGGCATAATAGAATTTTTCTTCGAAAAATTCTTTCTCACCATATTTAAATAAAGTTCGCTGGAAATCAATGAATCGAGTGAATGATTGTACTTCAGGATAATCCTGCACAACTTGAGGACCAAAAGGTATTTGGGCAACATTCCAAGTGAACTGATCATCGGGTTCGTTAATCTTTGACGAAACCCTGTAAATACGGTCAACATTCTTGTTATACCTATCGTAGCTTACCTCATCAGCAACATAAATAGTTAGGAATAAAGCGCTAGTTATTCCTAAGGTTAGGCCTAGAATATTAAGGCTGCTATAGCCGAAATTTTTATAAAGATTTCGAATGGCTGTTTTTAGTAGATTTTTTAGCATAGGATTAAATTTTTTATACGAAATAAAGGTACCGTAATTGAACATTGCTTTGACTAGCAATGTTCAACTTTAGCTTAATTTTAACAATGCAGAAAAAAGAGGTCAGACATGAGATGTCAGCCTCAATGCATTAATAATTGATACCGTTTGGTTATTTCAAACGAATTCCGCTATCCTCAATATCAATAAGTCGGAATTTGAAAAGGGAGCCGATGGCTTTCTTGAATGTTTTTTTACTTACGCCAAATAGCTCGTAAATGGTTTCGGGCTCAGTTTTATCGGAAACAGGCATAAAGCCATTATTCTTTTTTAAAACCTCAATAATTTGCATCGAAATATCATCAACCTTACCATAGCCAGATTTTTGAAGGATTAAATCAATCTTTTCGTCTTCGCGAACCTTTTTGATATAACCTTTCATCCTATCACCACGATACAAAGGTTTAAAAACTTCATTTTTATATAATACCCCTAAATGAGAGTTGTTAATAATTGCGTTATAGCCTAAATCGGTTTCGCTTGCAATAAGCAAATCAACCTCTTCGCCAGGCTGGTAAGCAGGAGGTAGGTTATCGAGGAATTTCTCAATCTTAGCCGATGCAACTAAACGCTTAGTTTCATGATCGAGATAAACCGTAACAACATACGATTTACCCTCCTCCATTTTCATCTTTTGCTCGCGGAAAGGCACAAAAAGATCTTTCATCAAGCCCCAATCGAGGAATGCACCAATAGGTCGAACTGCTACAACCTTTAAGCAAGCAAATTCGCCAATCTTAATGAATGGAGTTTCAGTAGTGGCAATAATTCTGTCATCGGAATCGAGATAGATGAAAACATCAATAATATCCTCGGGCTTGGTATTTTCAGGAACATACCTTTTGGGCAGAAGAATTTCACCATGCTCGCCACCATCGAGGTAAAGACCAAAGTCAACCTCTTTTACAACCCTTAAACTATTGATTTTGCCTATCTCAGCCATTTACAATATCCTTTTATTTGAGGTTGTAAATGTATGATATTATTTTGGTTTAGCGACGATTACCCTATAATTCATGCTTATTACATTTAAAAAACATTGTTAAATTTCATAAACTCCTGCTATAGCTTATGATATTGTTTATACTTTCGCAGATATCAATATTATTAAAATAAAGATGAAAAATATAGGTAACTTATTAATTGGGCTACTCTTACTCCTCTTTTTATCAAACTGCTCAACATCAAAAACTAATAGTGCAAATACTGATGTTAAGGATACAGTAAGCATTAGCGTTAAGCAAGCATATAAACTTATAGAGGAAAATAAGAACAACCCTAACTTTGCTATTTTAGATGTTCGTAAACCTGACGATTTTCAAAAAGAGCACATTGCTAAAGCAATTAATATCGATTTTAAATCGGATAGTTTTTCGTTTAAACTCGATAACCTTGACAAAAATAAAACCTATATAATCAACTGTTATGGTGGTTTTAGAAGCAAGAATACCATGAAAATGATGAAGGAAAAAAACTTTGTTAAGCTTTACAACATGAAGGGTGGATTTATTAAATGGAAGTTAAAAAAATTACCTACAACTTCTGAAAAGTAGATTGGGTTTAAAATCAATTCTTTACACAACGAACCGACAAGCCATAGGTCTTTTTAAACTTATTAGATTGAGCTGCTGAACTATTGTATAGTA